>NZ_VIKZ01000013.1:36991-56699 GCF_009711985.1 Dolichospermum sp. UHCC 0260
AATAACTAAGATATTATTGACCACAACAATGATCAATTCCCAGACTATCTAAGAGTAGATCGCTAACGGCGTTGGCGATCGCAAACTCCCCAAAAAAGCTTTTAGAAAAATCAAATGATTGCATCTCTGTGACAATAGCAATTACCAGAGAACCTAAATCATTTTCTCCTTCCATGCGTTGTCTCACAAAAATCTGTGATGCCCGCTGGGCTATATTTTGATTTATTGCTTCAGGAATAAACTCTTGATCAAGCCAATGCAACAAGTTTTGTTGTAACCATTCTCCTTCTTCTTGGGGATTTTCCGAAGGTGGTAAGGTAATGGGTGGAATTGCTTGAGTCATTTTTGTTTGTATATTTTATATAGAATTTGTGTGCTGTGGGTAATCCCAGAAGAAGACAATGGAATACGATGTTGCTGCTATTATTCGGGGTTATGCTCAAGGTTATTTTCTCATGTCTGATGAGAGTAATAACTTGGGATGGTATGGAAGTAACGAACGGACTCTAATTCCTTTAGATGAACGCTTTCGCTATCCTAAATCATTACAGCGTGTTCTTAATCAGGAACGATTCACAGTAGCCGTTAACCGGGACTTTTTGGGTGTGGTTGCTGGCTGTGCTAACCGCGATACAACTTGGATTTCTCCAGAATTAGAAAAGATTTATTGGTTACTTTACCAAACTGGTTACGCTTATAGTTTTGAAACTTGGCAAGGTGATGAATTAGCTGGGGGAATTTTAGGGATTGTCATTGGTGGTATTTTTATTGGTGAATCCATGTTTTTCAATATTTCTGAAGGTTCTAAAGTGGCAATGGTGAAATTGGTAGAAAGATTACGAGAAAGAAAATTTCTACTATTTGACGCGCAAATGATGAATCCTCATTTAGCCAGATTTGGTGCTTATCATGTTAGTAGTGAAGAATATGAAATTTTACTAAAACAAGCATTACCAAGTCCTTGTAAATTAATTTGATTGGTGATTGGTGATTGGTGATTGGTGATTGGTCATTGGTGATTGGTAATTGGTGATTGGTGATTGGTGATTGGTGATTGGTGATTGGTGATTGGTAATTGGTAATTGGTCATTGGTAATTGGTAAAGGCAGGGTTTGGGAAGTAGTGAGTTGTCAACCGTGACAGAGAAATTGGATAAAATCGGGTTGATTAATTAGTAAGCGGTTAAGAAATTGTTGAGTGAGAGAAATAAAACTCTTGCCTGTTTCCTAATTAACTTTTTCCAACACAACACAGCTAACAGAAATATCTTTGAACAACCATAATGCGTATTTTAGAGAATCGAACCACCTCAGAGGTTGGTAAATGGGTAACATAAGTCGAATGACCATTGCAAGTGTATATAATACAGGTATAATGGTAGTTGATTGCACTAAATAACCTCCTGCGAGAATTTCTCCATTGACAATTTTGAAATCGGGAAATAGGCTACTCAATTCCTGGATATCAGGTCGAAACATGGTATCTATAGGATCGCGGTGGTAGGGATATTTATAAGGAACTGTAACGAAAATATAGCCAGATTTAGGGATAATAGAGCTAATTATTTGACATATTTCTTCTCTATTCGTTACGTGTTCCAATAAGTTAGAACACAATACAGATTGAATATTCATTTCTGAAAGTTTCTGTAAAAAATCAAGGTCGCATAAATCCCCCACTAGATCAACACCTGTATCGTTTTTCATGTCCGCATGAATTACTGAGTAGCCCTTTGTTCTAGCAGGTTTGAATAATAGTTCATCAATCCAAGGTTGTTCATGTTCTCTAAATTTTTGGTTTGAACTACCAATATTGAGTATAGGGAATACAGTGTTTGGGTCGAGAGAATAGATAATATTTGCCAACCACCTAGCTTCTTCTTTGAACATAATGATTTAATGCACCGTCATTGGACTATATCAACTAAGAACTAGACTACTAACGATAGAATTAGATTGGTAAGATTATTCACTATAAAGCCATCAAGAACCATGCCCTCTGATATTGCTGTCGAGAAGAAAAAGTTAAGAAATCCACCTTTGCAAATGCACTACTTAGGCGATCGCGTGTTGCGACAACCTGCAAAGCGTGTTACCAAAATAGATGACGAACTCCGCCAAATAGTGCGCGAAATGCTGCAAACTATGTATAGCTCAGATGGCATTGGTTTGGCTGCACCTCAAGTTGGTATCAATAAACAGCTGATCGTCATTGACTGCGAACCAGATAACCCAGATCATCCGCCATTAGTATTAATTAACCCGACGATTAAACAGGTTAGCAGTAAGCTCTCTGTGGCTCAGGAAGGGTGTTTAAGTATTCCCAACGTCTATCTAGATGTAAAACGTCCAGAAGTGGTAACAATCGCCTATAAAGACGAGTATGGCCGCCCCCAAACTTTAACAGCCGATGATTTACTGGGTCGCTGTATTCTCCACGAACTTGATCACCTTAATGGCGTGGTATTTGTAGATCGTGTAGAAAATTCCTTGACTTTAACCGAGGAGTTATCGAAGAATGGCTTCTCGTATCAAGCAGTGAAACCAGTAGCATAGGGTGGTCTAGTAGTGTATTTAACTCCAAAAAGCGGTTTATTTTTAGGTGGTGCTTGTTTTACAGCGATTGCGGCTGTTGGTTCGGTGTTTGAATTGAGTTATGGAGAACCAAATTTTGGTTTCCAAACCACTGCCATTATCCTAGCTTTGAGCATTCCTCTCACCGTATTCTTTTTTATTGCCGCAGTGAAGGATGCACGAGCTAATATGAAATAAGCATCAGGTATATGAAAAAGGTAAGAGGATGAACGAGGAATGCACACTTCACCCTTTTACCTTTTATTTTTTACTAAGTAATTGGTAATTGAGAGGAAGATTATAAATCATGAAAATTCAACTTCAACCAGAAACTGAGGAACTGATACGGGCATATATTGCCACAGGCCATTATACTAATGCAGATGATGTGATAATTAAAGCACTTAAAGTATTATCGGAGTGGGAAAAAGGGTATCAGGAATGGGAACAAGAAACACGCAAGAAAGTCGCTGTAGGACTTACCCAAATTGAACGAGGAGAGGTAGTTAGTAGTGATGTTGTTATGGCTAGATTACAGGAAAAAATTAGGATTGCTCGTGAGAATAAAAAATAATGGAATATATTCTATCTGTAGAGGCAAGTCAGGACATAGAAAATATTTTAGATTATTTTCTTCAGCGCAATATTGATGCAGGGGAAAAGTTTGTTAAGGATTTTAATAACAAGTGTTTGAATATAGTAAAATTTCCTAAAATTGGGCGTAGTTATAGCCATATAGATTCTCCATTAAGAGGTATTCCCATTGATGGTTATATAATTTTTTATCAGTTATTAGAAAATAGTATTGTCATTATTCGAGTGGTTAGTGGGTATAGAGATATAGAATCTTTGTTTTTGGATTTAGATCAATAAAATAAAATTATGCTACCAACTTCTACCCAAATACTCCGACTTTCCCAAGGACATCTCAACTTACTCGCAGCTTGTCCGCGTAAATTCCAGCATAGCTATTTAGAACAACTGAATACTCCTTTAGATCCTAAACATGAAGAATATCAAATTTTAGGGAGTCGGTTTCACTTACTTATGCAGCAGCGAGAAATGGGTTTACCTATTAATAACTTACTACAAGCAGATCCTCAATTGCAAAATTGGATGACTGATTTTAGGAAAATTGCTCCAGAAATATTTATAACTAATATTGATAATCAAACTTTTCGAGAAAGTGAACATTATCGAACCTTGCAAATTGGAGATTATCTCCTCACAGTTATTTATGATTTATTAATTGCTGATCAAAATCAAGCCCAAATTCTCGACTGGAAAACCTATCCCCAACCACCAAAATCAGAAACATTAGCTCAAAATTGGCAAACAAGACTGTATATGTATGTCATGGCAGAAACTAGCAACTATTTATTAGAAAATATTTCCATGACTTACTGGTTTGTGCAATCAAAAGGGCAAACTAAAAAAATCAAATTTTTATATAATGAAAAAGAACATCAAAAAACAGCAGAGGAATTACATCAACTATTAAACAATCTTACAAAATGGATAAAAGATTATGAATATAATATATCCTTACCGCAAATTAAGGAATCTCAGAAAATCTGTGAATCTTGCCAATATGCAGTGAGGTGTCAACGTCAAAAAATCAAACAAGTGAATATAGATATTAATCAACAGTTTCCTAGTTTGGAAAATATTGCAGAAGTATCACTTTGAACTTTTAAAAATGTTAAAATAGAAATAGAAATAGAAATAGAAATAATATCCAAAATTATCAACATGGCTCCATTACCCGATTATCGTCCCAAACAAATGTCCCTAGGTCCCCTAGAAGCAGAAATCCTCAGTATTATTTGGGAATTGAGTTCAGTAACAGTCAAAGATGTACATGATCGGATTCTGGCTGATCCTAACCGCGAATTGGCTTATACTTCTGTTACCACCGTTTTGCGTCGTCTCACGGAAAAAGGTTGGTTAGCTTGTGATAAGCACAGCAAAGCCTTTTATTGGCGGCCATTGCTCACTAAGCAACAAGCAGATATTATTAAAGCCCATGATCAATTACAGCGATTTTTAGCAGTAGGAAATCCTGATGTAATTGCGGCATTTGCTGATAGTTTAGATCAAGCTGCTAGTGACCAAATCGAAGCGATCGCTAAACGCATCCAAGCCGCACGGGAAGCCAGAGGAGAAAAATAGAATTATGCACCTACTCATGATTATCACTGCTGTAACCATTGCTTGCTGGTTACGATCCTCTGGCAGTATCCAGCCAAGAAATTGGCATTTAAGATGGCAAAAAACCTTGTTTTTATTCCTTTTTCCCCCCTTACTCATATTCATGACAGTCACTTCTATAGTCTGTATGGGTACGCAGGGAAAAATGGGCGGAATGTATACCGACTCTTTTAGCTATCTCCTCGCATTAATTTTTCTAGGATTTTTGAATACCGTAGGTATCAACCTCGCTTTTCAGGGCTGGAAAGCCATTAAATCTGCCCGTGAATGTCCCCAAATTACTCTAGATGGTAAATCAGCCCGACTTCTACAAACAGAAGCTTTATTTGCTGGACAAATGGGTTTTTGGCAACCTGAATTAGTTGTTAGTCAAGGACTACTACAAATTCTCTCTCCAGCCCATCTGGAAAGTGTTTTAGCCCACGAACAAGGGCATTATCAGTATAGGGATACGTTTTGGTTCTTTTGGCTGGGCTGGGTGCGTTCTTGTACCGCCTGGTTGCCGAATACAGAGTCTTTATGGCAAGAATTGTTAATTTTACGAGAACTACGGGCTGATAGTTATGCTGCATCTCAAGTAGATCCTTTAGTATTAGCAGAATCCTTGCTGTTAGTCGTGAGTAATAATCTAATTACATCAGATATTTGTTGTGCTGCTTTGGGTGCAGGCGATCGCTTGGAACAAAGAATAGAGGCTTTATTAACACCATCTGAACCAGTACCAGAAACGCAATTACAATCTTGGCATATTTTTTTATTGGCGTTTCTACCCTTGATTACAGTAGTATTTCATACTTAAATGATTTCCTCTCTCCTGATGACGATACAAGGGGTTTAGCACTGCTCATTGGTGTCAATTTAAGACCCACCAGGGAATAAATTCCCTGTCTCATAGCTCAAGTCCGTTAAAACGGACTCATAAATTTTCCTAGTGTTTAGTCAAATTGGTAAGTATCCTCTAGCTCTATTGGAAAAAGTAGCTTAGGACACAATATATGAGATTAATGATCTTCACAAATTGATTTTTTTAGGAAATATTTACCAATATAACTGGTAAATATTATGGTAATCTTGGTAAAAGTATACTGAGTGTCAATTCCATGAATAAAAATTTCTCTCAGTCCAATTTCCCAATCAAAAGAAGAAAGCTACTAGTTTTAATAGCGACAGCATTAGCTACTTTACTACTAGTTATGGGCTTACCAATCCTGACTTCTTCTCCTGTATCAGCACAATCTAATAACAACTTACTCATATCCGCCGCTGCTAGTTTAAAAGAGGCACTGGAAGAAATTAAACCCCTCTACCAACAAAGTAAACCAAACGTCAAAATTAATTATAACTTTGGTAGTTCCGGTGCATTACAGCAACAAATCGAACAAGGTGCGCCGACGGATATTTTTATATCTGCTGCTAAAAAACAAGTAGATGCTTTAGAACAAAAAGGACTTTTAGTTCCAGGGACTCGGAATATAATTGCTAAAAATCGGTTAGTTTTGGTAGTACCTAAAAATGCTGTTGGTATCACCAGTTTCTACAGTCTCAAAGATGCGAAAGTTAAAAAAATCGCTATTGGTGAACCGAGAAGTGTACCGGCAGGACAATACGCACAACAAGTATTAGAAAAGTTGAAAATTTGGTCAGAGATTAAATCAAAACTGGTTTTTGCTAATAACGTGCGTCAAGTTTTAGCATCTGTAGAAAGTGGTAATGCTGATGCAGGTTTAGTTTATATAACTGATGCCAAAATCTCTGATAAGGTCAAAGTTGTAGTTACGGCAGATGAAAAATACCACTCTCCCATTATTTATCCATTAGCAGTTGTTAAACGTAGCAAAAATGTTGATGCTGCTAAAGAATTCTCTCAATTTTTATCTAGCAATCAAGCAAAATCTGTATTCAAAAAATATGGGTTTATTTTGCCTTAATCATAGGTGAAATTTCAGATTCCCGACTTCTGGCAAGCAATGAAAAGTAAAATCGCCCAAACCCTCTTCACTCTTGCCTCTGGTTACTGAGCGAAGTCGAAGTATTGCCTCAAGCCTAGTGCCATAAGGACGATTTTCAATGCTAACCTACTTAGTCAAACCTTAAAAACTATGCCACAGGATTTGTCACCGCTTTGGATATCTCTCAAAACTGCTTTACTAGCAACGTTTATTACTTTCTTTTTGGGTATATCTGCTGCTTATTGGATGTTGGGATATCGCGGTAAAGCCAAATCTTTAATTGAGGGGATATTTGTTGCACCGTTGATTCTACCACCTACTGTGGTGGGATTTTTACTGCTGCTATTTTTCGGTAAAAATGGTCCGGTTGGTAAACTGCTAGAACCGTTTGATACCACAATTGTGTTTACTTGGTATGGTGCAGCGATCGCTGCTACAATAGTTTCCTTCCCATTGATGTATAAAACTGCACTGGGAGCTTTTAGCCAAATTGATGCCAATCTGCTGCGAGTAGCGAGAACGTTGGGTGCGAAAGAATTCACAATTTTTTGGCGGATTAGTTTACCCCTAGCATTTCCTGGGATTTTAGCTGCCACTACCTTAGCATTTGCGCGGGCTTTGGGTGAATTTGGGGCAACTTTGATGTTAGCAGGTAATATCCCTGGACAAACTCAAACAATGCCAATGGCAATATATTTTGCTGTGGAAGCGGGGGCAATGAATGAAGCTTGGTTTTGGTCAATTGTAATTATGATTGTTTCTCTTTCAGGAATTATTATAGCTAATTTATGGCAAGAATTTCCAGATAAACGCAAACTCACAAAAGTACCAATAAAGCAAATAAAATCAGCAAGTAAATCTGATTCTTTATTAATTGATTCCTATACATCTAGTTTAGTTTTAGATATTCAAAAAAGACTAGACAACTTTTATCTACAAGTTGCCTTTAATACTGACAATCAACCATTAGGATTATTGGGAAGTTCCGGGGCAGGAAAAAGTATGATTTTGCGTTGTCTAGCGGGGATAGAAACACCGAATAAAGGACGAATAATTTTAAATGGTAGAGTATTATTTGACTCAGAAAAGAACATTAATATTCCTATTCATCAACGACAGATTGGTTTTTTATTCCAAAACTATGCCTTATTTCCACACATGACTGTGGCGCAAAATATCACTTTTGGTTTACCGAAATATCTAAATGCTAAAGAAGAGGTAGAAAAGCAATTAATAGCCATGCAATTACAAGGATTTGGCGATCGCTATCCGCACCAACTTTCCGGGGGACAACAACAACGGGTAGCATTAGCTAGGGCTTTAGCCAGCAAACCAGAAGCATTACTTTTAGATGAACCATTTTCTGCCCTGGATACACATTTACGCAGTCAATTAGAACAACAAGTTGCAGAAATTCTGGATGATTATTCTGGAGTAACTTTGTTTGTGACTCATAATATGGAAGAGGCTTATCGCCTATGTCCCAATTTGTTAGTATTAGAACAAGGAAAAGCCGCTCATTATGGTTCTAAATATGAGATATTTCAACATCCTGCTAGTGTAAATGTTGCTCAAATTACTGGTTGTAAAAACTTTTCTCGTGCTAATATTTTATCACCTCAACAGATAGAAGCAATTGATTGGGGTTGTACTCTGGAAGTTAGAGAAAAAATTCCTGCAAAATTATCTCATGTTGGTATTCGCGCTCACCATTTGATTTTCACTAAAGATCCTCAACAAGTAAATACATTTCCCTGTTATTTAGTTCGTACCAGTGAAACACCTCACAGAATGACAGTATTCCTTAAACTTAATTCTGTGGGAAATCATCCCCATGATTATCATTTACAAGGAGAAATTTATAAAGAAAAATGGGTAAATATTCAAGATCAACCTTTTCCTTGGTATGTACATTTAGATCCTTTGAGGTTACTGTTAATGGAGTAAATAATATGTAGGGGTTTAGCAATGCTCATTGGTGTCAACTTAACGTAAAACCCATAACCCAACTGGGAATGATAGCGCAGCGTGGCGTAAGCCATATTCCCAGTCTAATAGCGCAAGTCATCTAAAGATGACTGAATACTAGGAAAATTTATTAGTCCGTTAAAACGGACTTGAGCTATTAGACAGGGAATTTATTCCCTGGCGGGTGTGAAAGCCAATAGATAAGCCACCAATGAAGCTCTTGCTTTACCCCTACTCTTAACTTAATTCCAATAAACCTTGATAACCTGTGACAATACGATTTCCATCTTTGAGAATGTGAACTTCAATTTGATCACTAGCCCAAGTAATTTTATCTGCAAATTCTGGGTTAAAGATATTTACATTTTGATTACTAGAAGAAACGGGAGAATCAGGAGAATTAACTGCTAGAGATTTGACAAAAGGACCATCAATTAAAATATCTAATTCTGCTAACAATTCTTTTGCACCTGGAGGGGCAGAATTAGATTGTAATTGTTGAAGAGTGAAACCAGTAAAAGACATGACATTTAAACCCGCTGCTTTTAACTTTTTCGCTAGAATTGTTAATGCAGGTGCTTGCCAAAATGGCTCACCACCGGAAAAAGTTACACCTGTATTCTGGGGATTTTTGAGAATACTTTCAGCTAGGGTATCAATAGCCACTAAATCATTAATCTCAAATGCCCAGGAGTCGGGATTAAAGCAACCAGAACACTCACGGTTACAGCCTTGTACCCAGACCACAGCCCGACAACCAGGGCCATTAACTTCTGATTGGTCAACATAACCCATAATGTTAAGATAACCGGGGGGAATGTCCGCGAGTCCTAGAGATGGGTTCATGGGCTTGGTTTCCATCTTTTGTCAACTCCTTTTCAACTTTTCCTATTACTTGCTAATATAGCGAGACTCTGAAAAAGTGTGGAGAAAGAAATTATAAGCTTTTTTAAAGATTGATTATTTTGTGTAATCAACCTTTAAGTTATCTTAAGATTTTGCCCAGGAGGGAGTGGATGAACGCGCAGCAGAGATAGCATGAAAGAATGCAAATAGCCTGTGGCTGGCTTGACCAGAATCCCGGCATTTTTGCAGATCGAAAGACCGTAATTCTTTTTCTATGACGTTTTCGACATCAGCAGCTAAATTTAACCTCCCTTCATTGAGATAACATTCAGTTAAAAATAGCAATTTCTCAACATTAATTTCATTGGTTTCCCATTGAATCTCGACAGGAAACTCATAATTTTTTTCTAATGTTCCCCCATGGTAAACATTTTCCATGAGTTTATTGCTGATAATATATTTAACTTTATGGGTGTTAGCCAATTCTAGCAAATCATCAGCAGTTGGCTTCAATCCCAGACGACGACGGAACACAGAATCAATAATTTCGTACTTGCTATTGTCTGGAAATACTGTGACAACCACAGCCGCAATTCCTTCAATATTTCCATAACATCCGATGATGTTTTTACTTTCTTCACCGTGAACAAATAAGATATCCATAATATGCACCAACTAAATTAATAACAGGAAATTGAGTTGATAAAATTCTCTTAGATGAGAGTGAGAATGCAAAACTCAATACCGATAATCTATCAGACTTTTTCCAAAAATCACAGCTTTGTTCAAAAAAAAGAGCTTTTTTATCAATAGGTTAATTTTAGATTAATTACAAACTAAAATCTATTTCTCTAGATAGATGAAAGGGCAGATTTTATTTTGTTTAATCAAGTGTTGCTCAAGTCAGTCAGATCCCCGACTTCTTTAAGAAGTCGGGGATCTTATTTATTGTTAACCTGAATAAGAAATATTCATAAGGTGTCGTTCCGCACCTGCACACCCGCATTTCTCACAAACAATGCGATTCCTACGGAGCGCTTCGCTATCGCAATCTATATAATCTTTATAGAGAGACGGTTTCGGGCATTTTTCATGGGGTTGATTTTTGATGCAGTGTGAAAACCCAGAATCCAGATTTTATAAGGGTTTGAGGATTTTGGTGAGAAATCCGGGACAAAGTCCTTTTTGATCAGATGCTAAAGTTTTACGAATTGCATTTAAAGTATCTCTATTCTTTTTTAAATCCTTCCATTTTTTAAACTGAGAAGAAAATCTGTTTATATAATTTTTAAGTTCCTCTGGTTCTGTAGATTTAATCACATTTTTCACACTGCATTCCTCCGTTCTAAGCGGCGGATTTGCATATCTGCTCTAGTCATATCTGGATCAAACGATTCCCAATCTTGCAATTCTTTTCTAAGGCGTTTTGCTTCTTCTAATTGACCATTATCAATTGCTTCAAAAAGGCGTGTCAGTGTTTTTGATTCTTCTGTATCTGGTCTTAAATCACTTAACCCTAAAACATATCTGACAATATCTGAACTTTTCATTCCCTTGGTAGGTGATGGACATTCCTTTATTTGATAATCTTCTAATATCTTCACCTGATTTTGTTGAACTGTTGTTACAACTTCGGGACTGTGAGTAGTGGCGATAATTTGAGTGTTGGGAAATACCTTTTTCAAATCAGGAATAATCTTTTGTTGCCACGTTGGATGTAAATGCAAATCTAACTCATCAATCATCAAAATTGCTTCTGCTGCTAATGGGTTTTCCATGTCTGGGTTTGCTTGTGCTAAACGTCGCGCAAAATCCATTACCAACGCCAACATATTGCGATAACCTGCACTTAATTGACTTAATAAAAGTTCTCTTTTTTCTCCTGTTTCCATTGTCCACTCAACCATTAATTTTGCAGATGTTGCACCTGAAAAATAAATGCGAGCATTGGGAGCAATAATGGTAGAAATAGCATTTCTTATTTGCTTTAAATCAGGAAGTTCAAAGTTAATATTTCCTTGCCTTTTTCCCTCTCTCAATTCTTCGTACTCGCGCACGAAAAACCAGTTAGCTAAATCTGTGAAGTTAGAACTTGCATTCAAACAATTTTTAAAACCATCCAATCTATTGAAAGATTGATTAGAAATAACATCAATATTGTTAATATTTTTGATATTACGATCACCTTGATAATAGGCTATTACTGAAAGTTCAGATTTAGGCTTATTTGTTAAATTATTAGATGTATGTTTGATCGGCCATGTAAATCTAGAAGAAACATCAATATATTCTGGGTGGTCTAGGTTTTTTTTATAAACTATTTTACATTCTAAAAAATCTGTATTTAAAACTGTAAATTCCGTTGCTTTTTCTATTTCATCATCATTTAAACTTTCTATTTTATCATTATATTTTTTAGCAGGAAAATCTTGATTAATGAAAATTAGATTTGCTGCAAAACTAAAAGATTTAATATCTTTGGGATTATATTTTAATTCCCAAGATATTAAGGGGTTTTCTCTTGTTTGATATATGATATCAGGATTTACATAGGAAACAGATAATGCAGCAGCAATACCATCCAGTAATGCACTTTTCCCTGATCCATTATTGCCAACAAAAATATTGATATCGGGATCTAAATTAACTTCCAAATGCTCAAAGCATCGGAAGTTTTTGATAATGACTTTTTGAATGTGCATGAATTTATTTTCCTTACTTAATCTTTTTCCAAAATCGTCCCTTTCAAATTTGCTCCCTGGAAATTTGCACCCCTAAGATTCGTACCTTTTAAATTTGCTCCTGCTAAGTTCGCACCTTTTAAATTTGCCCAACTTAAATCAGCTTCCGTTAAATTTGCTTCACTCAAATTTGCTTTAGATAAAAATGCGTTTCCTAAATGAGCTTTAGTTAAATTAGCCTTATGTAAGTTAGCTTGATAAAGTTGAGCAGTCATTAATTCTGCTTCATATAAATTGGCTTCACTCAAATTAGCAGTAATTAAATTAGCTGCCATTAAAGTTGCAAAACCTAGATTACTACGAATAAGTTGGGACGCTGATAAATCAGCACCTTTTAAATTAGCATTTTGCAAATCTGTACCAATTAAATTAGCATCATTAATCATAGCATTTTCTAGATTTGCACCACTTAAATCAGCACCAATAAAGTTGCCAAAACTTAAATCAGCCTGTGTCAAGATTGCACCACTCAAATTAGCAATACTCAAATTAGCTTTACTTAAATTAGCTTCAATTAATTTGGCTTGATAAAAAATAGCATTACTGAGATTAGCATGACTAAAATTAGTTCGCACTAATAAAGCGTGAGCTAAATTGACTTTATTCAAATTTACTCCTTGAAGATTTGCCCCCCGCAGGTTTTCTCCTAGTAGATTTGCACAGCTAAGATCAATTTCAATGTGGAGATTTTCGTTTCTCCATTCTATCCAAGTAACTGCACCTGATCGTAATAAATTGAGATGTTGTTGATTTGCCATTTTTTATTCCTACTCCTTTATTCGTTCCGCTTACCTTGAGGATTTTCTCTTCCTGGTGAATTTTCAATTGCTGCTAAAGCGCCCGCTGCTCCTGCTAAAATATCCTGTTCTGAGCCACCTAAATAAAGTCGGCCAAAACTACCTACAGCTTGAACTTCCAGAATATTAATTTGCGCGGCTTTTTCTGCTTCATTGGCTGCTAATGCAGCATAAGCCGCTGGTTCAACTTCTAATACATAAAGGGTTTGTCCTGCTAATAGCAGTTGTCCCCGACGGGTACGGTTAATCAGTTGGGTTTGATAAGCGTCAATATTACGGATAATCTGACTAGAAACTACACGAGGTTTGAGACATTCCTCTTTTTTCACGCCCAGAAACGCCAAAATTGCATCTCCAGCGGCTCGCGTTTCCCCTTGAGAGCCGGAATGCACTTCTAATAGTCCATATAGCCGTTCTACTACTTGCACTCCAGGACGAACAGAAGCAGATTTTAGGGCTACGTCCGTAATCTTGTTGATTTCGATACCAGGGGAAATTTCAATCCATAGGGATGTATCCCCCGGTAATGGTAAGAAACCCTGGGCTACTGTTCCCATGTATGCGGCGTGTTGAGGTTGCAGATTGTCTAGAAATACGAAACTGCGTAATTCTATACCCAAAGTCTTAATTCTCCAGTTATGAGGGTAGATTTAGATCCCCGACTTCTCGAAGAAGTCGGGGATCTGCAATATATGAGTTTACCGTTAAAAGAATGCAGAATTTAGAATTTAGAATTTAGAATTACGTTTTGCAACGGGGATTTTACCCCGACGCAAAACCCGCTGCTTGTAGAAGCAGGGGACTTTAACCCCCAAAGGTAAGTTAAAGTGGACTGGTTTGGTAATTGGTGTGCCTACCCGCTTTACCCAAGTGCCTAATGCTAGAATAAAAAACAGCCAATTACCCAGAGGAATCTTGTAAAAACCTAGCTTGAAGTTAATAGAGAGGAGTCTGTAAATTTAACAAGTTCTTTACCGTCTCGGCTTTTAATTACTCGTGCTGGTACGCCCACAGCTACGGAAAATGGGGGAATATCTTTAGTGACAACAGCACCAGCACCTATCACACTACCTCTACCGATAGTGACACCATCCAAAACTTTCACTCCATCTCCTAGCCAACAGTCATCCTCAATCACGATTCCTTGACTAGTAATGCCTTGGTATTTGATTAGCTGTGTTGGATCTGTAAAGTTGTGATTATTAGCATATATCCCAGTATGGGCTGCAATTAAACAATGCTTGCCAATTGTAATATTTCCGGGGCCAGCAATACAAGCACTAGGTCCAATAAAAGTATCTTCACCAATGTGAATCCGAGTATTATCTAACGCCCCAATCACCACATTATGCTCAATCACAACTCCATTTTCTAGCTGAATTCTATTATTTTTATGTCCTCTTCCATCTATACGAACTCCTTTGAAAATATAAGTTCCATTCCCAATTTCAATAGCATCAGCACCAAGAAATTCAACGCCATCTTGAAGATAAACTGAGCTACCTATGCGCGAAAAAATAGCGTGATATAGAAAATTGCGTAACTTTACACCACCAAAAATTGTGGGGATATCACCAAGAAAAGTAGTTAAAAGAAGTTCTTGAAATCTTTTCAATCTTGAGAAATGTTGTCCGTGATTCATGACTTTATTACTGCTAACTAAATTGTGATATTGGAGATTTGTGGAATTATCAACTGCTCAAATAAAGACATCCCGTATTTGAATCTTGCCGTGTACCATATATATTTCTATGTCTGCATTTTGAGTAAACAGATCAATAGAAAATAATATGGCTAATATGAAGTTTTTCAAATATTTGAAAAACCCAACGCAAGTTTTTAAGGCTAAAAGCTATTAAATACAGGTATTATTTAATTGTTAGACATAATTCTAGAATTACAGCAGTTTGCAACTGTCTGCATTCGTTATATATGTACTACTCGGAAATTAAGGCAATACTTTTTATATTTAGAAATAATAATAAATACTGAATTTTCATGCTTTAAGGCAACATCAAATTTCTAACTATTGCTGCATATAAGTTAGTAATTTGACAAACCATTATAATTCAGATATTCAATTACCAAATATCAAAGTATTTATTTCAATTCAATTACATCTATTTATGCTACGCTGAAATAGGCGTGAAATTTCTTCACTACCATCCAGATGTAATTGTTGAATTATTCATTAAATTTCCCAGTAAGTACAATCACTTCAAATCAAGGGGGAGTGTCTCCAACTTCCGCCATCACATTAAAATTAATCATCGGAGCAAACAAATAAATACTTCCCCGATTACTATAACGGCTTACTTGCAGCCAATTTTTAGAATCTGCCGCTGTTGTAATCATAGTATGCCAATAAAATTTACTTATGCACTCTTCCTATAAAACGCCTTGATAGTGACATAAATAATGTCTTTCTACTATCCTAAAAGAAAGTTGCAAAATAAATATAAAGTAATAATAAAGTTTAAACATAAATTATGAAGATTTAAAAGTAAACTTAGTTTTATGATTAGTACGGTTACAGCCAGGATACTCTACCAATAGGACATAAGTATAAATAATACTTACGAAAAATAGGGTATTGATTATTGCTGTAGTTTGTGATTTCGTAGTCCAATTTAATCTAAATTAAAGTAAAAACTGTATCTATTATTACGACTTTAATTTTCCGAAATATACTTTTCATTACAGCTTTAAAAAAACATAATAGCGAGAATGGGGGCAGAAGAAATGATTGTTTATTTGCTCTTGTGAAATAATGGTAGCCATCTCAGAGAACATTCAGAACCGATTAACTATACAAACTGTAGAAATTGCCCCTAATACCACTGCGATTCGTTCTCTAGACTGGGATCGGGATCGTTTTGATATTGAATTTGGTTTACAAAATGGTACAACCTATAATTCATATTTGATTAGAGGTGAACAAACCGTTTTAATTGATACTTCTCACCAGAAGTTTCGTGATCTTTATTTACAGACTCTCAAGGGTTTAGTTAATCCTAAAACTATTGATTATATAATTGTTAGCCATACTGAACCTGATCATAGTGGTTTGGTAGAAGATATTTTACAGTTAGCTCCCAGAGCCACTGTTTTAGCTTCTAAAGTAGCTTTGCAATTTTTAGAAGGTTTGGTACATGAGCCTTTTTCTAAGCGAATTGTCAAAAGTGGCGATCGCGTAAAAATTGGTAAAGATCACGAAATGGAATTTGTCAGTGCGCCAAATTTACACTGGCCAGATACTATTTTTAGCTTTGATCGCCAAACCCAAGTTCTCTACACTTGTGATGCGTTCGGAATGCACTACTGTGATGATCGCACTTTCGACGAAAATTTAGAAGCAATTGAAGCTGATTTTCGCTTTTATTACGATTGTTTAATGGGTCCTAATGCTCGTTCTTTGCTAAATGCAATGAAGAGAATGGGTGAACTTGGGGAAATTAAAATTATCGCCAATGGACACGGACCATTACTACATCATAACCTGGATATTCTTAGAGAATATTATTACAATTGGAGTCAAAAACAAGCGAAAACAGAAACTACTGTCGGTTTGTTTTATGTCTCTGGTTATGGACATAGCGATCGCATAGGACACGCAATTGGTGATGGTTTACAAAAGGCTGGTGTTGGTGTCGAAGTATTGGATTTAAACACCGCAGAAAGTCAAGAAATTCAAGAATTAGCTGGGAGAGCATCTGGTTTAATTGTAGGTATGCCTTCTACCAGTGCAATCAAAGCGCAAGCCGCAATTAGTTCATTATTAGCAGTTGCTAAAAACAAACAAGTTGTGGGTTTATTCGAGTCCTATGGTGGCGATGATGAACCCATTGATACTCTCAGACGCAAATTTATTGATTTAGGTATTAAGGAAGCTTTCCCAGCTATTCGCATTAAGGAAACCCCCACTGATGCTACCTATAAACAATTTGCAGAAGCCGGAAATGGTTTAGGACAATTGTTAGTGCGGGAACGCAATATTAAACAAATCAAATCTCTCGACGTGAACATGGAAAAAGCGTTGGGAAGAATTAGCAATGGTTTATATATTGTCACTGCCAAAAAAGGCGATATTAGCGGCGCAATGATCGCATCTTGGGTGACACAAGCCAGTTTACAGCCTTTAGGTTTTACCATTGCTGTAGCTAAAGATCGCGCTTTAGATAATTTATTGCAAGTAGGCGATCGCTTTGTTCTTAACGTTCTTGAAGAAGGCAATTATCAAGACCTGAAAAAGCATTTTCTCAAACGTTTAAATCCCGGTGCTGATAGATTTGCAGAAGTAAAAACCCAAACTGCTAAAAACGGTTCACCCATTCTTACCGACGCACTCGCATACATGGAATGTGAAGTTGTTAATAGCATGGAATGTAGTGATCACTGGATTTTATACTGCACAGTTGAAGATGGCAAAGTTTCCAAACCTGATGGAATTACCGCAGTTCGTCATCGCAAAGTCGGAAATTACTATTAATTGGTAATTGGTGATTGGTGATTGGTGATTGGTGATTGGTAATTGGTGATTGGTAATTACTCCCTTCTCTACCTGTTCCCTGTTCCCTGTTCCCTATTACCTATTACCCATTACCCATTACCCATTACCTATTACCCATTACCTATTACCCATTACCTATTCCCTAATTATTAACTAACCATCTTTCATAATTATTATGACACTTCCAGATTCATTTTCTAACGCTGTTGAATCCGCTAAAAATTGGGTTTCTCAAGTTTTTTCGACCCAACAAGCATCCATGAGCGATTCCAGACCAAGAGACGTACAAATCCTACCAATTGCTACTAACACAAAGGTGATGAGAGCGCGGAGTAAATCGCGGTTAAGATTTGAAATTGAGTATGCTCTAGAACGGGGAACTACTTCCAATAGCTATTTAATAGAATCCGATAAAACTGCTATCACAGATCCTCCAGTAGAAGGATTTACAGAAATTTATTTGGAAGCATTACAGAAAACAATCAATGTGCAAAAGTTGGATTATGTAATTTTGGGACATTTTAACCCCAATCGTATTCCTACTTTAAAAGCAATTTTAGCGATCGCACCACAAATTACCTTTGTTTGTTCTCTTCCCGCTGCGAATAATTTACGTGCTGCTTTCACCGACCAAGATATCAAAGTTTTAGTCATGCGGGGGAAAGAAACCCTAGATTTAGGTAAAGGTCATGTTTTGAAATTCTTACCTACTCCTAGTCCTCGTTGGCCGGAAGCACTTTGTACTTATGACCAACAAACCCAAATTCTCTTTACAGATAAGCTATTTGGCGCACATATCTGCGGTGAAGAAGTATTTGATGATCATTGGGAAACTTTCAAAGAAGACCAACGTTATTACTTTAATTGCCTCATGGCTCCTCATGCAACTCATGTTGAGTCAACTTTGGAGAAAATTTCCGATTTCCAAGTCAGAATGTATGCTGTTGGTCATGGACCCTTGGTACGCACCAGTTTAATCGAATTAACAAAATTATACAGTGAGTGGAGTCGCTCTCAAAAAGATAGAGAAATATCTGTAGCACTTCTCTATGCCTCTGCCTATGGTAACACTGCCACCTTAGCACAAGCAATGGCTTTAGGATTAACCAAAGGTGGCGTTGCAGTTAAATCTGTGAACTGCGAATTTGCAACCGCTGACGAAATCCGCACTGCATTGGAACAAGCAGATGGTTTTATCATTGGGACTCCCACCATAGGTGGACACGCACCTACTCCTATTCATACCGCTTTAGGAATTGTCCTCTCTACAGGTGATAATACCAAACCTGCGGGAGTATTTGGTTCTTACGGTTGGAGTGGTGAAGCTTTAGACTTGGTAGAATGCAAACTCCGAGACGCTGGTTATCGTTTTGGTTTTGATACCCTAAAAGTCAAGTTTAAACCTGATGAAGTTACTCTCAAATATTGCGAAGAAGTCGGTACAGACTTTGCTCAAAGTTTGCGAAAAGCCAAGAAAGTTCGTGTTCCTCAACAAGCTGCAACCCCCACAGAACAAGCTGTAGGCCGGATTATTGGTTCTGTCTGTGTCATTGCAGCCAAGCAGGGAGAATTTTCGACAGGGATGATGGGTGCTTGGGTATCTCAAGCTACTTTTAATCCACCGGGAATTACGGTAGCGATCGCTAAAGATCGAGCCGTTGAATCTCTATTATATCCTGGTGGTAAATTTGTCTTGAATATCCTCCCTGAAGGTGTTCATCTGGAATACATGAAGCATTTTCGCAAGAGTTTCCAACCTGGAGAAGATAGATTTGCTAACTTCCCCAAAGCCGAAGCGGATAATGGCTGTACCATCTTAACAGAGGCTTGTGCATATCTAGAATGTTTAGTGCAGCAGCGGCTAGAATGCGGTGATCATTGGGTAATATACGCAACCGTAGACAACGGTAAATTACTCAAGCCTGATGCTATGACTGCTATTAACCACCGGAAAACAGGCTCATACTATTAATTAGTAATTGCGATAAATTATAGAGCCGTCTAGGAACATTACCAAGGCGGTTTTTTGTAGTCTTTGAGATTTTAAAATTTGTAAAAGTAAAATGTCAGTTGTCAGTTGTTAGTAGGGGCGAAGCATTGGGAAGATAAATTA
>NZ_VIKZ01000013.1:56876-83736 GCF_009711985.1 Dolichospermum sp. UHCC 0260
AGTTGTCAGTTGTTAGTAGGAATTCCCAATTCTCAATTACATAGATTGACTCAAAAATAGAAATCCTACTTGCAACAAACCGACAACAAAACCTAAAACACCACCTAAAGTGACAATTGCTTGTAATTCATTTCTGACAATTCCCTCAATAGCATCTTCTAATTCAGCAGGTGAGGTGGCTTTTACTCGTTCCACAATCACTTGATCTATAGATAAAATAGGAATTGCTTGAGCAACAATAATTTCTAAATCTTGAGTTAAATACTTCTCTAAAATTAATGCCAAATCCCGTGCCACAACTTCTAAAGAAGTGTTGACAACGGCTGAACTACTTAACCGATTTAACAAGACAACAGAAATTCTTTCCCAGTCAGCCGATTCTGTTAATTCTTTGAGCAAGTCCCTACCACTATTTTGGAGATATTCACGCACACTATCTCTAATCGTTTTTCGCAGTTGACGGACTGTACCAACAGGAAGATTTTGCAAAGATAAATTTTGTAATAATTCCTTAATGCGATCGCGCATTTTTAAATCTTTAATTAATTCTTGCAATCTTTTATTAGTTGCTTCCTTTTCATCTAAACAAAATGTCCGTAACCGAGTCAAAGTATTCTTCAACCCAAACAGATTTGCCACTACCCAATAAGTACCACTGGTTTTTTCGCGAAAACTCTCATCAATGGTGTGAATTGTCCGATCTGTTAAAAAATCAATAATAACTTGTCGTAATCTATCGGGAGGTAAAACTATCTCTAATAACCAATCAGCTAACCGGACAGATTGTTCTTCACTAAGTTGAAACTCTAATAATACCTTATCAAATATTTGGTTAATTTGCGTCTCTAAAAATGTTTCTTGTCGCGCTAAAACCTTCAAAAGACGTGGTAAAGATTCACCCAATAAATCACGTAAAACTCCCGCCAAAATCTTAGTGCTACGAGGGTTTTTATCACCTTTAACTTGATCAACTACCAGACGTAATAACCAGAAAATTCCGCCTTGTAGTCGTTCAGGTTGCAGGAGTCTTCGCGCCAGATTTTGCATTTCCTCTGGAGTCAGTAGCGATTTCATAATCGCATTAGCAATATTTTGTCCTAACCGTTCCTGATTACTAGGAATTAAACCTGGCGTAAACGGGACTTTTTTCCCAAAAACATAAACTGCTTTATAGGGACGGAATAACATTTTTATGGCTATGTCGTTGGTATAATAGCCAATTAATCCACCCAGGATTGGGGGTGAGATATACAATAAAATTCGAGACAAATCCACAGGCTTTTGGATTAGGTAATGGGTAGTGGGTAATAGATAATGGGTAATTACCAATCATCTAATTACTACTAATACTCCCATCATACCGTTAGCAATGGGATAGTGTGTGACATCCACAAAACCAACTTGATGCGCTAATTCTATTTGCTCTTTCCCAGTAGGAAAGCGGTCTAAACTGGGGCTAATATAAGCATATTCGTCTTTTAAGCCGAGATTAGTGGCCATGGGAACTACAAGATTATCTAAATACCATTGTTGCACTGCGCGGAACTGTTGATTGTGGGGACGATGAAAGTCTAAAATTGCGGCTTTAGCTCCTGGTTTGAGAACACGGTATATTTCTTGGAGACTACTAGGAATATCTTTAACATTTCTTAATCCATAACCCATAGTGGCTGCATCAAAATAATTATCATCAAAAGGTAAATTTAATACATCTGCTTCTACCCAATTAATAGGAGGTAGGGGATAGTAATTTTTGCAGCGCTCTTGAGCAGTATTCAGTAAGTTGGCAGAAAAATCAACTCCGTAAACTTGACCTGTTACCCCTACATGACGTGCTAACCGAAAAGTTAAATCACCACTACCGCAGCACAAATCTAAGCCAGTATCACCAGGTTTAGCTGCGCTCCATTTGACTGTCATTTCTTTCCAAAGGCGGTGTTGTCCCCAGCTTAATTGATCGTTAAGTTGGTCATAAACAGGAGCAATACGATTAAATATAGCGCGGACTTCGTTACTCATTCGTTGAGGGAGTAGGGAACATTAAGTTTTTTGGCACTTTCAGGGGTTAGGCGTTGACAGCGAACTTGGTTTATATATCTCACTTATTTTTTCTGACTATTTTCATAATTAAAACACACATAATAGAAGAATATAGTTTCCCAACTTTATATTTCTTCGCACTCATCAGACAGTATTAACTTTAAAGACGCACTTTTTAATTATGACCGAAACACAGCCCAATCTTCAAAATCCTGCACAGGATACAGCACAGACAGCCACAGAATTATTAGTCAAGCTGAGACAAAAACAGGGGACTTGGGTGGAATGGGGACAAGCGATCGCTTACCTGCAAAAAAACGGTTACAATCCCCAAGATATCTTTGAAGCCACAGGATTTGAACAGATTCAACAAAATCAGGTGATTGTTGGCTCTCAGGTTTACAATTCTCTGGAAAAATGCGGCTCATCACCAGAAACATTGGCATATTATAGCACCAAGAGTAGTGATGTCTTATATGAATTGCGTGGATTAACCCAAGAAGACCGAGCCACGACTGCGGATTTGACATATCAATACAAACTTGATGCCGATGTAGTCAGGGATATAGCCAAAGCAGTGAAAGACTATTCTTGGTTTCCTACTTTACCCGAAGGTTTTAGTAAACATCCAGGAGATGCGATCGCTTATCAATCCTGGAAATACGCTAGACAAAAATCTGATTTATCAGAGCGATCGCGCTTAATTGCCAAAGGTTTACGCTTTGTTCACTCCGAAACAGCTAGAAAACAACTAGAACAACTGTTAATGGATTTTAGCGTTGCTCCCAAACTAGCTCCGCCTATTTTGCCATTTTATCGGCTAGAAATTGATGAAGACTTACCCCGGATTTTACCAGTAGTAGGTGAATTGCCATTAACTCCACAGGAATTAAAAGCCGTACCATTTATTACGGAAATTCAACCCTTTCGCATTGTTAAATTTGCCGGAGAACAAGCTTGGGTATCTTTACCAGGTTGGAAAGTGCTACTAAATGCCGAAGATCCTGTAGTTGTCATTGGTAAAAGCGATATTTTCCCCAACCCCCATCAAAATAAAGTTGAACCGATTATGATCGTTATAGATCGCGCTCAAAGAGAATGGGATATTTCCAACTACTTTGTGTTTGAAAACGGCGATAGTATTGACTTTCAATGGTTTGAAACCGCACCAGCAATTCCCTTGTTAGGAAAAATGATTGTTTTGGTTCGTCCTAAGAAAGTTCTTGATGAAGAATATACCAAAGATGCTTGGCAAATTGACGAATAATGCAATAGGAGTCACCGAGTCAGGAAGAAGAAATTAATTTAACAGTTTTGCGTAGATACAGCACTTCCCGGTGTTATGAGGTACATATCTAGCGGGCAAGATGCCCGCACTACAAGAGTTTCATGATTCAACTTTGTACCTCATAAGAGCGGAAACCGCTGTATGTAGGGGTTTAGCACTGCTAAACCCCTACCCGTACAATCAAGTAGTGAAGATATTTTTAGTATATAAGGTTGTACGTGACAATAACTTGATTCATGGAGATGTGCAACCAGAAAATAATTATGTTCGATAATTTACTGTAGGAAGATGACGACCTACATAGCCAATAATAACTTTTCCTGGCTGCAATGGAAAGAAATGAATCCGCCAGTTACAGGATCTTAACTTAATATGACGTTCAAAGAAACGTTCCTCATTATCAGGACAAGTAAATAGTCTTTCTTGTCCATATTTATTTAAAGTTGGTTCACTTTCTCCAGATTCATCAAGAGGATAACCTGTGACACTAAATCCTCCACTTTTCCAATTTTGACAACATTTCTGAAGTTCAATTAGGGTTTTATATACTGGTGCTAATTCTAATTGTCTATATTGAATATTTTTCAACTGTTTGCTGACATTATCACAAAATTCTAGATTAGGAAATAACTCTTCTTTTCTATCCCAAATTTCATTACCGTTCTCTATATTTATTTTGAAGCCTTCTTCTAACCAATCAGTATGTTCTCTCCCATGAGTGATGCAACTGGCGTGTTTTACAATATCATTAGTAATAATCAAAGGATCTTCTTCATCTTCATTTATTCTTATTACCTCTACCTCCAAAATACTAGTGTCCCACTGTGGCTCAGATTGTAAACTTATGGATAGAGAATTGTTAACGTAAGCATAATAAATTCCAATCGTATTCTGTCCTTGATAAGTTACCTGAATTTCTGGATCGGCAATATCTGGTAGAGGAGGATCATTTTTATCTTGTAAACTTCTAATTAATCTTCGAGCATCTATATCTACATCTTGATCATTACGCCATTGAACTAATAGATAATTTGGTGCAAGCTGTAAATTATTAAAATTGCTTTGGGTACGAAGTTTCTTTTTACAACTACTTGGAGTTTTAATAGCAAGTATAGTATTTATGAAATCTGTCATTAGTTGTCTTGCTGTATTAATATCAGTAGAAGAAGTTTGTAAGCAGAGTTCATTAAAAACGATTTCTAATTCCATATTTTTACTCTTCTACTGGCTCTAATAAAACCTCTAAACTTTTATCCCATTCATCAAAGAAACCATCTGGCCACTTATCAATTCTACCACTGCGATTAATACGCGGCGAAACTACTTCTGTAAAACCTTGTCCTTGTTTTTCCTGACGTTGAAAATAATGTAACTGTACATCTTCTGGTTTAATTTTACCTCCATGAACAGCAAGACGAATGCCATTTAAAACATGATCACTATGAGTTTCTATCACAACTTGAACACCACAACTAGCTGCAAGTGCTAATAATTCTCCCATTTTTGCTTGTCCTCTAGGATGAAGATGTGCTTCTGGGTTTTCAACTAGAATTAGTGTACCTGACAATGATGAAAGTATAGCTACAATAATTGGCAAGATGTAGGTAATTCCAAATCCTACATTAGTTGCACGGTAAGGATTACTATCACCATAAAAGTATTGAATATTCACCAATCCCATATCTGAACTTGATTTAATTTTTATGCGTGTTCCAGGGCTAATTTCTCTCATCCATGCTTCAACTTGGTCTATTAAACAAAAAGATTTAGCTTCTGGATGACTTAGTTGACGATTAGGAATAACATATTGATCTTCTATATTTTCAGAAAGAGCTAGAAAATCGGCTGTATATTCACCTCTAGTACCCAGTTGTCCATAAAAGAAGGATGAAGAATTTATTATTTCATTAAATGGACGGGGACCAATGCGCTCTGCTTGAAGGTAGTGAAATGTTACATCAAACAAACTAGATTCATAAACTTTAGGGTTAACTGAGTTTTCATCAACCATTTTTAAATTATTTGCTCCCTTTTTATTTAAATCATAATAAAAATGCCACACACCTTGACTACCATTTTCCCAACCTATTTCAAATCCAATATAAGGGAATTTTGCTGTTTCACAAAATGCATCTTGAGCAGTGCCAATATCAACTAATGTACCCTTTAGTGCTAACCATTGATTTCTTAATACCCCTTCTTCATTCGATTGACGGAGAAGCAGTAAGGATTGTAATACTGAAGATTTACCAGTGCTATTTAACCCAGAAAGTAAAGTTAGAGGTTTGAACTCTAGTAACTGATCTTCAAAAGCCTTAAAATTTATTAACCGCAGTGAATTAATCATGACAATACTTCCTGAATAATTTTACCAATAGTTTCAAATCTATACTCAACTTTCTTTGCCGCTTGGGATATGGATGCTAAAAATTCTCTATCATTATCTGCATATTCAATAAACTTGTCAATTAGTTGTTGCTTATATTTTTTTAATTTTTCTATATCTTCATCACTTAACTGACTAAGATGAAATGACCAAGATTCAAAAAGGGATTTATTAACTGGAAATCTCCTATTATTTTTGTGAGTAATTTTCCGAAAAGCACTATCTCCAAAAATATCATAAGCAGCCAACATTGCTTTTTTAAATTTTTCCTTAATATTTATTAATTCATCATCAGTTAAATTATTTATTTTAGATAAGGCTTCGCTCAAAAATACATCCCTAGTGTTTTCTTTATAATCTTTATAAGGAGTAAGCATAAATGCCAGATAACCAACTACAAATTCTCGATCATCCATACGTTTTTTCTTCACGCTACTGAGATTAATAACCTGTATAAATTCAGATAGACCTGTAAGTTTTCGCAAAAATTCATTGGCTTTCCCCGGGTTGAGAGCATGACGTAGTTCTTGATTTGAAAGACCCACGCCTCCAGTATTAATTCTTTTGAAAATATTATATTTTACTTCTATAGGAGTGCCTTTTTCAATTAAATAGACTGTAGGCTGAGTTTCTAGAATTCGTCGTTGGTATCTTGGTTCTAAATCATCATAAGTTTTACCATTAAGATTTGTCAGATATTCTAGTCCACTTAATGTAAGTCTTTTATCACTTTTATCACTAACAAAGTGCTTTAAAGCCGATAACCGTTGTAAACCATCTACAACTACCCATTCATCATCGTTAGTAGCATCTATATAGAAAGCTGGTAATGGAATGCGAATAAGAATAGACTCAATAAGTCGGCTTTTAGCTTCTGGAGTCCATATATTTGCCTGACGCTGAAAATCAGGTGCTAAATCAAGTGCTGCCTGATCAATTCGTCTTAATAATTGTTCAATTGTTGGTTGTCTCGTGGCAATATTAATTTTATCAGGATCATATTCAAAAGTTACTTTTTCATATTCTTCATCATCACTATCTTCCAAATCTAAAACTTCATTATCCTTGAAATCTGTCACGGCATTTACTCCTTACTCCTTACTCATTCTACTTAGAGGGTGTTTGAAAAGTTTTGAATGTATAGACTGACCCCTCTCCAAACCTCTCCCCTTGCAGGGGAGAGGCTTTAAAACCCCCATTCCCTTGCAGGGAAGGGGGGTAGGGGGGTTAGGTTTTTGGAGATTACTGGTTTGATATAATACTTTTCAAACAACCTCTTATATCCCCTATCAGATCCAAAATTTATCCTATCGCATCTTTAACCCAAAATCCAAATAATATTACGCTTCTGGTTCAATTCCCAAAGCCCGTAACTGTGCAGCCAAGCGATTTGCTCTTTCTTCACCAGTTAATAACAAATTACCTTGCAAATCCCACCACCGCAACCAGGGTAGTTCTGCATTTTGATATTCACCTTGCCATAAACCTAACTCCACACCCATAGGTGTAATTGAATAATGTCCTCGTTCATTTGCTGCTAATAACTGATATTTTCCACCAATTAATTCATAAACTTCTATACTGGCTTTATTCACTTCATAAATGCCATAAAAAGCAGGTTTAATAACCTGTTCATAAATCCATAATTTACCCTTCCAAGGCGTTTTATCTCTTTCTTCACTACCATTCCCCGAAACAAATTCTAACGCAATTAACGGCGAAATATATTCTTGCCAAAGGACATAGGAGCGTCGGGTTTTACCATTTAAGGTAGGTGGTACATTGGGAACATAGAACCAGTCTGGTGCTTCTGCACCTTTTTCTGGTGGTTCAGTAATACGCCAATAAATACCTAAATCCTGTCCAATAAAATATTGACTATCAGGATAAAGTTTTTGCAATACTGGTTTGATAGAATCAGTTAGTAGAATAGTTTGGGGATGTTCTTGCCAATTTTTCACGAACGTACCGTCCGACTCTGGGAGTTGAGTGTGGTCTGGAAGAGAGGTTTCTGGATAAGGGCGTAAGTCTGGATCTTCCTGGACATCAGTTGTAAAAGTCATTATGTCCTCCTGCTGGTGTGAGGTTTATTCTACTTTAGCAAAATTAGGGGGTAAAGCGATCGCCCAGCGCTCCGCAGGCATCGTACGATGTAATGAACCTACCTCTGTAGATATTCCTCTCATTGAGGATATTAACTTAAATCAAATTACACAGCTTGTATAAAAACTAATGACTAATGACCAATCACCTATTACTAAATTAACAGAGAATATTGCCCTCATTCGCGCCCAACTGCGCCCAGGACAGACACAAATGGCGGATTGGCAATCAGGTCCATTGGCGGTGTCTGCCGTGCCTGGAGCGGGAAAATCAACGGGAATGGCGGCAGCAGCAGCGATCGCTATTGCTCGTCAATATGAGTATTATTTAAATACAGGTAATAAGGATTATAAACAGTTAATTGTTGTCACCTTTACCCGTTCTGCAACTGCAAATATTAAATTTAAAATTCGGGAAAACTTAAAAAAATTATCTTTACCACAAACAGGATTTGCAGTTTATACTTTGCATGGTTTAGCCTTAATTATCGCTAGTCGTCATCCTCATTTATCCGGGTTACAGTTAGAAAATGCGACCTTAATTACACCGAATCAAAGTCATAAATTCATTCGGACAGCCGTAGAACAATGGATTACTAATTATCCTGAAATTTATCTGCGCTTACTTGCAGGACAGCAATTTGATGGAGAAGAAACCGAAAAACTCCGTCGTCAGTCAGTGTTAAGAACGGAAGTATTACCAGATTTAGCTTATACGGTGATTCATGAAGCGAAAAGTTCAGGAATATCACCCGCAGATTTATTCAAGTGGAGTGAACAAACTTCAGATAAATATGGAATTTTGAAAGTCGCAGCCGGATTATATGCACAATATCAAAAAATCATGCAGTTGCAAGATTTCATTGATTACGATGATATGATTTTAGGGGCTTTAAAAGTTTTAAAAAATCCTAGTACCTGCCGGATTGAACAAAATAAAGTTTTTGCTGTTTTTGAAGATGAAGCTCAAGATTCTAGTCCCCTACAAACAGATTTATTAGAAATACTCGCTAGTCAAGAATTTGGAGATAACTTAGATAAATCCGCCTTGAATTTAATTAGAGTTGGTGATCCTAATCAAGCCATTAATTCTACATTTACACCTGCTGACCCGATTTATTTTCGGGAATTTTGCGAAGATTGTCAAATTCAAGATAGACTAGCGGAAATGGATCAAGCTGGTCGTAGTACACAAATAATTATTGATGCGGCTAACTTTGCTTTAGAATGGGTAAATAATCAGGATTTTGCCAAAACTAATCGTAGACAACCACCATTTAGAATTCAGAAAATTCAACCAGTTAATCAAGAAAATGGCAATCCTGAACCTGTGGGACAAGGTTTGGAACTTTATACTCCTAGAGATATTCATCATACAGTTGAATTACTTTCCCAAAGAGCAATTGAACTATTTACAGAAAATCCCCAAGCTTGTGCAGCGATATTAGTGCGAGAAAATCGTCAAGGAAGATGGTTAGCTGCGGCTTTAGAACCAATATGCAAAGAACATAAAATTAAACTTTATGATGTGGGAGAAAAAGAACGCCGTTCTCATGTTCCTCAAGAGATTTTATCATTATTGCAGTTTTGTGAGCGTCCCCATTCTCCCGATTATCTCAAAGCTACTTTAGATGTTCTCGTCGAACGGCAATTAATTCCGACTCAAGATATTAACACTCTAGCTAGTCTACCCGAAGAATTTTTATATCCAAGTCTTTTAAGCGCACCCCAAATAGAAATAGTCCAAAAAGCAGCTCATCTTTGTCGGAGTTTACTTAGGGCTTATTTAGAACTACCATTTTATCAAATAATTTCCTTTTTTGCCTTAACTTTAAAATATGATCAGGCCGAATTAGCTACTGCTGATAAACTTGCAGAACGGGTAAATTTGCAAATTTTTGGGAATAGTTCTATGGGGGCAATGATATTAGCTTTAAGTGAAATTGTCAGTTCCGAAAGATTTGAATCTGTAGAACCAGAGAATGTGGAAGCACAATATACTAAAGCAGGGCAATTAACAATTATTACCATGCACAAAGCCAAAGGGCTAGACTGGGATTATGTATTTTTGCCTTTTCTTCATGAAAATTTAATTCCTGGCAGATTTTGGATTCCCCCCCAAGGACAATTTTTAGGTGATTTTACTTTATCAGAAGTCGTCCGCGCCCAAATTCGTGCGGGACTTCACAAAAAACCTATACCTGATATTCCTCAAGCTTGGGAAGAATCAAAATACCTGAAAATCGCCGAAGAATATCGTTTACTTTATGTTGCCATGACTAGAGCCAAAAAACTTTTATGGATGTCTGCGGCTCAAAAAGCCCCCTTTACCTGGAGTAAACCGGAGAATTTACAAACATCAGCCCCTTGTCCAGTTTTTGCAGCTTTAAAACGGCAATTTCCGCGCTGAAATTGGGACGGGACTAAAATAATACTCTGATAAGCTTCAAATCCCATGACTTTTCCCAATTACCCAATTCCGGCGAAAAAACCGCGCTAATGCCGATTCTTCCAAAGATAAATAAATTGGTCTACCATGAGGACAGGTACGCGGGTTGCGGGTTTGTTGCCAATTATCTAATAAGGTCTGCATTTCTGGTAAACTCATTTTTGTACCATTGCGAATTGCACTCCGACAAGCAACAGCAACTTGAGCAGTTTGTAGATCTCCTCCCCAACTTAACTCTAAAATGGCATCAGCAGCATCTTCTCGTTGTTTTAACATATTAGGGATGTTTCGCACTGCCCAAAGTTTATCACCAAAAGGTTCAATATCTAAACCAATCCGTTGTAATTGGGAAACCTGCGCTGGTGATAATTGATAAATAATAATTGGAGTTTCCACAGGGACTAATTGCCAATTATCACATAATTGTTCATATAATACTCGTTCATGGGCTATATGTTGTTCTATTAACCACATTCCTCCAGAATGTTCAGCCACAATATAAGTATTACTGACTTGAGCAATAGCTTTTAAATAATTTTGATTTTCATTACTTTGGAAATTTTGAGAACTTTGAGAATTGAAATTATATTCACCTTTAGATTCTGCTACTTTTAATAAATTACTAACTCTGGTTGTGTGAACAGATTCTTTTATATTAGTTTCCGAAATCCGCAATGATTTATTAATGGCTTCAGTAATTTGTTCTTGCCAAAAAGGTAGTTCATTCAGATAAATTTCTGTTTTCGCAGGGTTACGATTCCAGTTAATTTGTTCAGGGGAAATAGTTAAATGTAAAAAACAAACAGGATAGCGATCGCGTGGTAATGTTTTATGAAAAGCTGAAAATATTGTCTGTTCTAATTCCGGCGATTTAATCATTCTCCCATTAATTGCCACTTTCACCCAATCAGGACGATGACGATGACATCTATCGGGTAATCCTATCACTAAATGCAAAGACCAATTTTCCCGATTGGGGATTTCTAAATTTACCTCATGTAAATCATCTTGTCGGACTTGGGTGAGAATCTGGGGAATTAGTTTTCCCACAGTTAATGCGGGACAAATCGTAAACCATTCTTTATCATTTTGCCAAACTTGATAATTAACATGAGGATGACATAAAGCTATTTGTTGAATTATCCCTTGTACAGCTTTTAATTGCTGATTTGTCGGAGGTAAACCTTGACGACGGTTTTCACAATTAGCAAATAAATTATTAACTGTTACGACAGTACCAGGAGCGATCGCCGCAAAGTCTACTTCTGTTACTTCTCCTTCATTATTATAATTAATTCGCCAGCCTTCACTTCCCCCTAAAGGACGACTTAAAACTTCTAAATTTGCCAGAGTTGTTAAACTATGTAAAGCCTCACCCCGAAACCCCAAACTGTTAATCTTCCATAAGTCTGCACTAGAATGAATCTTACTGGTACTATGTGCAGTTGCGGCTTGTTGCAAATCATCCAAATTCATCCCATGACCATTATCAGCCACCCGAACTCGCCACAGTTGCGGCCATAAAGAAACAACAATGCGCGTTGCGCCAGCATCAAGAGAATTTTCCACCAACTCCCTGACAACAGCTACCAAAGAATCAATTACTTCTCCTGCCGTAATTAAATATACAACTTCTGTTGGTAAGGCTTGAATAGTAGATACCATAGGAGGAATTAACAATTAAAAATTAAAAATTAAGTATTTTTTGAATCTAGAGAACATTAGCTTACAATATTATGATTACAAAAGATTAATTTTTAGAATCTGCTGTCATTCTAAAGAAATCCGCATTAAGAAGAGATATTTGGTAGATTTCTGATGATATTAGCCGCAGAAAAAACTTATGAGTATTGATTTAGTTGCTGATGTTAATGACTTAAAGACAAGTCTTCAATGGGGTCAACCTGCTTTTACAATTATTGATGTGCGCGATCGCTCAACATACAATCATAGCCGCATCACAGGAGCGATTTCTATCCCCCTCAATGACTTAGAATCTCGCGCCCAAGTATCCCTCTACAGAGAACGCCAAATCTATGTTTATGGCGAAAATGACAGCCAATCAGCCCAAGCTGTGAGAACCTTACAATTCCTCGGTTTTACCACAGTAGCTGAACTGGGCGGTGGCTTATCAGCCTGGAAATCCATTGGTGGTGCTACAGAAGGCGTAGAAGGTTAAAGGAGTAGGGGGAGTTGGGGAGGTAGGGGAGGTAGGGGGAGTTGGGGAGGTAGGGGAGGTAGGGGAGGTAGCGGAGGTAGCGGAGGTAGGGGAGGTAGGGGAAGTAGCGGAGGTAGGGGAGGTAGGGGAGGTAGCGGAGGTAGGGGAGGTAGGGGAGGTAGGGGAAGTAGCGGAGGTAGCGGAGGTAGCGGATAAAAGAATCTTGCCTCCCCCAACTCCCCAACTCCCCCAACTCCCCCAACTCCCCAACTCCCCAACTCCCCAACTCCCCAACTCCCCAACTCCCCAACTCCCCAACTCCCCCAACTCCCCTGTTCCCTACTTCAACAACCCAGTTAACAAAGATGCTGGACGTTGACTGTGAGGCCAAGCAAAAGCATGGCGGAAAGCTGCATCTTGACAAGCTTGTAATTGTTGAAAATTAATAATGTCGTAAGTCAAAAGATTTTCATATTCAAACGGGAGACGCATATTATGTAATCCCGCATTATCCGTACAAATAGCGATATCAACTCCCGCTGCAAAACAGCGGTCAAAAACTAACTTGAGTTGGCGAATATCCTCTAAAGTTCCTGTTTTCAAGTAAGTTGTCGGACAAACTTCTAAACATTGTCCTCTTCTAGCAACTTCTGGCAGCAATTCAGGATACAAAAGCGGAATTTGGATACCGTGACCAATTCGCATTAAATAGGGTAACAATTCGGGATAACAACCATCCTTAGTTTCATAAAGATGCCCCGTGGTGTTAATACCCAGTGAATGGGCGTAATTATATAAACTGATCCATTCTGCCATTCTTTGGGCATAATAGCGATCGCCACCAGCCATATCTACCGCACAGACATATTCTCTATTTTGCGCCGCCAAATCAATAATTGCCTTATTTACCTCAAAAGATAAACGGGAGTGCATACAAAGAATTTGACTAGTAACAATGGGATATTCGGGTACATGACTAGATTTACCCACAACATCTACAATCTCCGCCATCTTATCAATTCTTTCCTCTTGACTCAAATGTTCAGGAGTTCGCAAATAGGGAGTATAGCGTAATTCCAAATAAGCCAAATTCTCAAAAATATAAGCACCACGTAATAAACGGTAAATGAAGTAAGGTAAAGTCTCCACCGTTTGCACACTTTCCACAAGGGTATGCAATTCTAGATATTCATCCAAAGTATTACGAGGACGAGTATAAAAATCTTCAAACTCTGCATATTCACCAAAGCGAGAAATCAACTCAGTATTATGACGCTGGAAATATCGCCATAGGACACGAGGGACAACGGAACCACCTAAATGCCGATGTAATTCTGCATATAAAGCCATAGTGGTATTTCACCAGAAAAATTTCATCAATCTTAACAAAAACCACTATAAAAAACTAGGACTTACGAATTGACAAAGTTTACCACTTGTCTATTCCCAATTGCTGATTTATAAAAAGAAATATCAAGCTTGTAGTTTAAATCAACATTTTTTCGCCAATTAGTGAGATAATGAGTTCGTGAGGACAAGAACAGACATAACTATATTGTGAGAGGGGGAAATTGTATGAAACTTCAACTATTAGCCGCTATGGCCTTGATAACTCCCCTGTTTCTAGCTAATTCAGTTCAAGCTGGAAGCCAAAAAGATTTACAGAAACTTTTGTCAACTAGAGAATGTATCCAGTGTAATCTATCAGGACTCAACCTCAGTGGCACTCATCTAATTGGTGCAGACTTGCGAGGCGCAAATCTTCAGGGTGCTAACCTTACAAATGCTAACTTAGAAGGTGCTGACTTGACCGGAGCAAACTTAGCAGGTGCTAACTTAACATCAGCCTTTGTTACCAACGTCAATTTGAAAAAAGCCAATTTAAACGGTGCAAATCTTACCCGCGCCACAGTCAATGATTCCAACGTCTATCAAGCATCAATGGACAATCTTAACATTACCGATGCTGGCATATATAACACAGGGATTGGTATTGGTGGCGAAGATGGAGCTATGTTCCCTGATTGGGATTAAGTAAATTAACTTAGGAAACTCCAAAAAAAGAGGCTATAGATAATTAAATTGTCTATAACCTCAAAGTAAATCTTGTTATCAAACTAACTGATTAAGCAAACGCCGCTTTCTTTAATACATCCACTTTATCAGTGTGTTCCCAAGGTAAATCCAAATCAGTTCTTCCTAAATGACCATAAGCTGCAACGTCCTGATAAAAACGTCCGCCTCTTTCACTTGGTAAGTTACGTAAATTGAAGACATGGATAATTCCCGCTGGACGGAGTTCAAAGTTTTCTTTGACTAAGTTCAACAGAATTTCATCATCCACTTTACCTGTACCGAAAGTATCAACAAAGATACTGACAGGACGCGCTACACCAATGGCGTAACTTAGCTGCACTTCACATTTTTCTGCTAACCCAGCCGCAACAATATTTTTTGCTGCATAACGAGCCGCATAAGCCGCAGAACGATCTACTTTCGTGGGGTCTTTACCGGAGAATGCACCACCACCATGTCGAGAATAACCACCGTAGGTATCAACAATGATTTTCCGTCCTGTTAAACCGGAATCTCCTTGGGGTCCACCAATGACAAACTTACCAGTGGGGTTAACTAAAAACTTGGTTTCCTCACTTGGTTTGATAGCAATATCACCAAATATAGGTTCTACTACTTCTGTCCACAGGTCAGCCTTAATCTTAGCCTGTACCCCAGCATCATCGGTAATATCCCCAATGGTAGCTGTATGTTGGGTAGAAATTAAGATGGTGTCAATGCCTACAGGTTTGCCATCTTCATAAACAATGGTAACTTGGGTTTTACCATCAGGACGCAGGTAAGGGAGAATACCAGCTTTGCGAACTCCTGCCAATCTTCGGGCAATGCGGTGTGCTAAACTGATGGGTAAAGGCATCAGTTCTGGGGTTTCGTTACAAGCAAAACCAAACATGATCCCTTGATCACCAGCACCGATTTTATCGAATAGTTCTTCACTATCCTCGGTTCTGGCTTCTTTAGCAGTATTTACACCTTGAGCAATATCCGCTGATTGTTCATCCAAGGCAATTAGAACACTAGCGCTATCCGCAGAAAAGCCGTTACCAGCGTCAGTATAGCCAATTTCCGCAATTTTTTTACGGGCAAGATGGACATAATTGACATGAGCTTTAGTGGTAATTTCTCCAGTAATTAGCACCAAACCAGTATTGACTACAACTTCTGCTGCTACACGGCTATTAGGGTCTTCTGCTAATAGCGCGTCAATGATGGTATCCGAGATTTGATCACAAATTTTATCTGGATGACCTTCTGTAACTGACTCGGAAGTAAATAAATAGCGTCGAGACAAAGGAATTTCCTCCTGATAGATTCTTTTCACTAATGAAATACATTAGTTACTAATTTCTGAAATCATAACAATAATTACAGTTTTTGCAATAAGTATCTTTTATCCCAGTGTCTAAAGGCTTGTATGTATAACAAGAGGCACTCAGATCCCCGACTTCTTTGAGAAGTCGGGGATCTTGTTGTTGAAGTTCTAAGAGGATGTTTTAAAAGTTTTTAATGTGTAACCAGACCCCTCTCCAAACCTCTCCCCTACCAGGGGAGAGGCTTTAAAACCCCCATTCCCTTGTAGGGAAGGGGGGAAGGGGGGTTAGGTTTTTGGAGATTATGGGTTTCATATAATACTTTTCAAACAACCTCTAAATAGCCTGAGATTTGATCACCGTTACGGTTTTGGTAACTATAAAGGATACAATACTTCAAATACACGGTAGTGGTAACTATATCTTTATAAAACGACGGTGATGAAAAAAATTCTTATTTTAACCGCTAACCCCACCAACACAAAACCGTTGCGTTTAAGTGAAGAAGTCAGGGAAATCAAAAGTGCTTGGGAGCGTTCCCAAAACCGTGAACAATTTGAAATTATTGTGGAAGAAGCAGTCCGTCCTCAAGAATTTCGTCGTACCCTATTAGATCATAAGCCAGATATTGTGCATTTCTCAGGACATGGTGGAGGAGAACAGGGTTTAGCTTTAATGGCAGATAATGGAGAAGCCTTTTTAGTTAAAGTTGCTCCTTTAGCTAAATTGTTTAAAGCATTACAAGAAATCTTTTTTATTGATTGTGTTTTTCTCAATGCTTGTTATTCAGATGTACAAGCAGAAGGTATTTATCCTTATGTTAATTATGTCGTCGGGATGAATCAAAAAATTGGTGATCAAGCCGCTAAACAATTTGCTATTGGTTTCTACGATACTTTATTTGCAGGACAATCAATTAAAAGTGCTTTTGATTTAGGATGTAATGCCATTGAAATGGAAAATATTCCAGAGCATTTAACTCCGGTTTTGAGGACAAAAGATGCAACGACTAAAAAAGCTATTATTCAGGGTGTACCTGAGTCGAAATCTGAACCTATTCAACCAAGAGATATTAATATTCCTTTTGAAAATTTAGATGGTCAAGTTCCTCTAAATTCCCCTTTCTATGTTGAACGTCCTCCCATTGAGGCTAACTGTTATACTGCTATTGTAAAACCTGGGGCATTAATTAGGATTAAAGCACCTCGACAAATGGGGAAAACTTCATTAATGAGTAGGATTTTACATCAAGGAGAAAAGCAAGGTTATCAAACAGGATTTATTAATTTATGGAGTCGAGAATTATTTAAAAATCTGGATAGTTTTTTAGAGTCTTTTTGTGCCAATGTCAGTTTAGAATTAGGGATTGAAGAAAAGATAGATCAATATTGGAAACCTCAACGTTATAGCAGTCAAACTAATTGTACAAATTATTTCCAATCCTATCTTTTAAAAGAATTGAAACAGCCTGTAATTCTAGGATTAGATGAGGTAGATAGAATCTTTCAATATAGTGAAATCGCTGATGAATTTTTCACTATGTTACGTTCATGGCATGAAAAAGGCAAAAATAATGAAACTTGGCAAAAACTGAGATTAGTTATTTCCCATTCTCAGGAAGTTTATATTTCTTTGGATGTGAATAAATCTCCTTTTAATGTGGGTTTACCAATTGATTTAAATAAGTTTAGTTTAGCACAGGTTCAGGATTTAGTTAAACGACATGGATTACAATGGTCAGATACAGAAGTTAATCAATTAATGGGGATGATTGACGGTCATCCTTATTTGGTGAGAACGGCATTATATCATATTGCCACTAACGACTTAACTTTAAAGCAATTTTTAGAAATTGCTCCCACTGAAGAAGGATTATATGAAGACCATTTGTATCGTCATCTTTTAATTTTGGAAGAAAATAAACAACTAAAATCAGCTATGTTAAAATTGGTTAATAGTGATGATGCCGTTACCTTAGAACCGATTTATGCTTTTAAATTAAAAAGCATGGGATTGGCAGAATCAAAAGGTAATAAGGTAATTCCACTATGTAATTTATATCGGCTTTATTTTGGCGATCGCTTGCAATATTAATAGATATCATTTAAAATGATGACAATCAAATAAATCTAACCACTGATAATTGGTAATTGGTGATAAAATCCCCATTCTCATCCTGTTTATCCTTTAATCCTGGAAATCCTGATTCAGACATAAAAATGGAAAATTTAAACTCAGTGAATTATGAATATCAAGTAGGTGGTTCGCTCCCAGCTTCTGCTCCTACTTATGTTACCAGAAAAGCCGATAATGAACTATATCAGGCTATAAAAAAGCGAGAATTTTGTTATGTGTTAAATTCTCGACAAATGGGTAAATCTTCTTTAAGAGTTCAAACAATGAAACGACTTAAAGAAGTAGATGGATTTGCTTGTGCTGCTATTGATTTAACTGAATTTGGTTCAGCTAATATTACCCCTTTACAATGGTATTCAGGAATTATTAATGAATTAATTAATACCTTTGAATTAAATGAAAAATGTGATATAGACAGTTGGTGGGATAAATATGATCAAGAATCTTTGTCTGCGGTAAATTTCTTTGGTAATTTTCTGCGAGATATTCTTTTAAAATATGTTGATTCAAATATCGTTATTTTTATAGATGAAATTGATAGTATCATCAGTTTACAGTTTAATATAGATGATTTTTTCGCTTTAATTCGCTCTTTTTATAATCGTCGAGTTGATAATGTTGAATATAATCGTCTGAGTTTTGTGTTATTAGGAGTAGCTACTCCCAGCGATTTAATTCAAGATAAAACGCGGACTCCTTTTAATATTGGTTATGGCGTAGAATTAACAGGTTTTACTTTTGCAGAATCTCAAGCATTAGCAAAGGGATTGAGTGTTAAAACCAATCACCCAGAAAAGTTATTAGAATTAATTTTAAATTGGACTGGAGGACAACCTTTTTTAACTCAAAAAATATGTAATTTAGTTTTAAATGATCCCTCCCAAACCCCCTTAGAAAGTGGGGAGTATGCAGAATGGTTAGAAAATTTAATCAGAACTAACATTATTGAAAATTGGCAAGCAAAAGATGAACCGGAACATTTACGCACTATTGAAAGACGGATTTTAATTGATGAACAAATGGCAGGTGAATTATTAGATATTTATCAAAAGATTTATCAACTGGGAGAAGTGGTTAGTCAGAATACTGGAGAGGAAGGAAAGTTACAGTTGTCGGGTTTGGTGGTAAAAAGAAATAATCATTTACAAGTTTATAATCCCATTTATCGAGAGGTGTTTAATCAACAATGGATTGATAGTCAATTAGCTGCTTTACGTCCCTATTCTGAAGCATTTAGGGCGTGGTATAATTCAGGTTGTCAGGATAGTTCTTGGTTATTACGAGGAAATGCTTTAAAAACAGCAGAAGCATGGGCAGAATCTAAGAATGTAAGTTTTCAAGATAAACAATTTTTAGCCGCTTCTCGTCAGCAGGAAATTGAAGAAGAAATCAATGAAAGGGAAAAGGAAGCTGAGTTAGAAAGGGAAAGAAAGGAGAAAGAAGCCGCAGAAAGAGCAAGAATTATTGAGGAAGAAGCTAGAAAAAAAGCAGAAAAACAATTAAAGAAAGCTAAAAAAACAGGAGGATTAGTTTTATCTATTAGTGTAGGTTTCGCTATAGTTTTTGGAATAACCGCATTTATAGCAAAACAAAATACTACGAAAATGGAACAAAATATTTCTAAAATCAGAGAACTATCAGCAGTAGCTTCTCAACTTCAACAAACAGGACAAAATAATGAAGCTAATCAATTTTTAAATATTGCAGGTTTGGTTTTACAAGAAAAAATCAAAAACCAAGAACTTAAAGAAGCTTTGTTAGATAGTTCTCTGGTTTTAGGATATGAATCTTTAAAAACAAAAAAGGAGAAAAATCCACAATTAGAATCAAAATATAACAAAGCTAAAGAAGACTTGAATAAAAGTTTTGAAAAATTACCAAAAGAAAATAATATTGATAAAAATGATTCTAGTTATTTAGCAACTCTAGTTTATATTTACTATGTACAAGGTAAATTAGGAAAATCATTAAATAATTACAAAATAGCCTCAGATAAATATAATCTTCTCAAATCTCAATTAAGATCTTCTAATACTAATTTATTTAAGTTAAAACTCAATATTCTCTACAATGGTAATCCTGATATTGTAGCTTCGCTTTATCGTCAACTTAATGATTTAGATAAATCAAATACAGTTTATTATGAATCTTTAAAAGCACATTTATTAGATGAATTAGACTATTTAATGAAGCAAAATAGATGGAAAGATGCAGATTTAAAAAATTCGGAGTTTGTTTCATTTTTCGCTAAAGGTGAATTAAGTTTTAAAAACCTTCAATGTCAGGATTTAAAAAAAGTAGATAATTTATGGGTTACAAACTCAAACGGAAAATTCGGTTTTAGCGTTCAGAAAGAAATATTTATAAAAACAGGCACTTTAGATTTTGACTCGAAAAGGGGAACATTTACAAAATGGAGCGAAGATGGGTATAATAGTTTTGGCGAAAAGATGGGATGGAAGATGGGCAAAGAGGAAAGGGGAAATTGGATAGCATGGAAAGAACTACCCGTTTGGGGTATTATAGAAGAAAATAATAATAATTTAGATAGTGTGAGGAGGGGTACGTTACCAAGGTGGAGTTTTGGCGTGAACTACCCTTCTTCCTGGCAGAGACTTGTAGATTGTAATATATAAGCCATGAATCATGCAAATATATTGATTATCAGACAAGTAGTTTTCTACAATTTCTGCCCCTAACTCATTTTTGAAAAAAGCAATTAAAGCACAAGCATCTAAAATAATATTCATCTTGCTAATTTTCCAAAGCAATCTCTATCTGTTTCTTACCTGCAAAATCATCGCTACTTGTCGCCAGATTAGAATACTTCCCTCGTAATGAATGAATTATAACTTGCTTAGTTTCCTCTTCTCTTCTTTTGCGGAGTATTTCAAATAGAAAATCTTGATCTTCTTTTGGGTTATCTCGTTCCTAGTCTCTGACTAGGAATGCAGTTAATGAGGCTCTGCCTCTAATTTGATTGAAGACAGAGCCTTCTAGAATTCATTCCCAGTCAGAAACCGGTAACGAGATAAACCGAGAACCGCTAGATGATAATATAAATACTAACTTAATTAAAAGATAATTTACCTTTATGTCACAACTCACACCGATTCAATTAGAAGACGGAACAATTATTTATATCGAAGCATCAGAAAATATTGCTGAACCTATTCCCCAACCTCCAAAAAATGAGAACCTAGATTTTCTAATTCCCACCCCTGAACAAGCAGACCGCAGTTTTGGCTTAGAAAAACTGAATGAAAAACTGAATATTAAAGAACAGGGAGACAAACTCCAAAAAACTATTCAATCTTATTCAAAACATATTATTCAATCCTTCAAAGATTTAGCTTTAGCCGAAGTTTCTGAAGTTACATTAGAATTTGGGGTTAATGTCGGAGGAATGACAGGAATCCCTTATATTGTCACAGGAGAAACTAGCAGTAATATCAAAATTACTGTTAAATGTAAATTTAATCAGAAATAAATTTTGTCTGAATCAGGTGGTTATCGAGCGAAGTCGAGATGATATCCACCGATTAAAGGATGTACAGGATGTTATTTTTGAATTAGTCTAGGAATTTTCGGTAATTTATAGTGTTTAGAGAATATTGTTTATTTTAGGCATTTACCAAATATTCTTTTCCACTTATCATCATAATCCTTAATTCTACTATCAAAACAATATCCAAATAACCATCCTGCAAATCCTCAAATCCTGGACATCCTGAGATTCTGACAAAATATTCACTTAATGCTACTAATATCAAATAATATCCAAATAACCATCCTGCAAATCCTCAAATCCTGGACATCCTGATTCTGACAAAATATTCACTTAATTCTACTATCAAAACAATATCCAAATAACCATCCTGCAAATCCTCAAATCCTGGACATCCTGATTCAGACAAAATATTCACTTAATGCTACTAATATCAAATAATATCCAAATAACAATCCTGCAAATCCTCAAATCCTGGACATCCTGATTCAGACAAAAAAGAGGGAACATTTAAATATGTTCCCTCCACTAATTTTTGACACAAACTGCTGTTTTAGACTTGAACCGCTAGTTTTGCTTCTTTAGCTGTCAATCGTTCATAAGCATCACGCATTTTCAACCCTGTCAATACTTGGAATAAACCAGTACCATTATTAGAACCTGGATATTCACGGTGTTGTAATAACAAGTGAGTCATCTCACCTTGATATTTAGTGGATGTTTTGCTCAAATGAGTTTCGATGTAAATTATTTCATCGAGGTTATCAAATTGACCATCTACTTCTAAAACTGAGACGTAACGACCATAGTAAACATCAGAACCGTAGTAAAGTTGCATACCGGGGTAAGAACAGGTCAGTTTGCGTCCGCAAGGAGTCCACTGAATTGTTGAACCTTCGTCAAACAGGTAGCTGGGTTCAAAGCCTTCTTTATCTTCCCGTTGTAACATCCGTACCCGCAAAACTTTACGTTCTGTATCGTTTTTAATTAAGTTTGTGGGTAATACTTGCAGAACCACGTCAGCAAATTCTCTTTGTGGTTCGATGAATTTTTCAAAATCAGGTTTACGAGAATTGATTTGTGCGAGAACATCTTCATAGCGGTGGCCTCTTTCAGCCATATCCCGTTGGATTTTCCAAGCAATTTTGACTTCATCACTGATATCAAAGTAAACGCTGAAGTCTAAAAGCGCTCTTACCCGTTCATCGTATAAAGGATGCAGCCCTTCTACGACAATAATATGATTTGGCTCAATCCATTCTGGTGGATCAATCATACCTGTCTCGTGGTTATAAATCGGCTTATGTATTTTTTGACCTTCTTTGAGAGCTTTAATTTGCTCATACATCAAGTCAAAGTTATTTGCTCTGGGATCAAGTGCAGTTATGCCTGTTTCTTTACGTTGTTTACGATCTAGGCTATGATAGTCATCTAAACAGATAACTGTCATAAATTCTTCGCCAAATAAATCAATCAACCGACGCAAAAACGTAGATTTACCGCACCCAGAGTCTCCGGCTACTCCAATTAGTACCACGCGTTCCGGCTTAGTCATAAATTCCCTCTAAATACTAAATGTGTCAATCAATAATTTTTCTCACAGCAGATTTTGAATCTAGGAGCTTACCCCAAAAGTATCGTCCCACGTTCTGGCTATCCAGCATAACGATGACAGATTTAAACAAATAACTTATCCGCCTATAGCAGTTACTCGTCCTAATTAGCCTAATTTTATAGCTGGTAAGTATTTAATCTTAGTGTTGCCCTAAATTTTAACAGAAGGGGTGTACTCTCACAAGACTTATGCTCAGAAAGAATTTAGTTCTCTAGCAATTATCTGTTTAACATTCTGCCACAGATGATACATTTTTTTTAGATTTGAGAGAAAATAGGAGTTAGGACTTCGACTTCGCTCAGTGACCAGTCAGAAGAAAGAAGGAAAAAAATAGGTTAGCGCACTGTCATGCTAGAATGGGACAAGTGGTTTTATTTCAGTAACCAAACAAGGTTATAATATACTCTTTAGGGATATTTTCTGAATGGAAAGGCTTGTCCTCATACCCAGGATTTTTGTAGTGCCAATATACTATAAAATCCTGTTTTGACAAGTCTCAAACTATGTATTTTCGGAAAAAAAGATTAAAGTGATTCACTATTAACATTCTCGCAAAGACTTATCCTCTAATTTAGAAGGTGAACAGGTGTGTTTTTTGCCATACCTACTGGTCTTGGGCGAGTGGACAGAGCAAGGCATCATGATGAATGATGTTGTTTTCCCAGATGGCTAGTTTTGTGATCCGAAAATCCGGTAAACTAAAGCTCGCAGAAGGATGGGAATGATTTTTTTTGATAAACGGTTAAGTAAATATCGGAGTGGTATAAGGAATGTACAATCAAGGTGCTGTTGAGGGTGCTGCCAATATAGAATCAGGTAGCCGCGTCTTCGTTTACGAAGTGATGGGTTTGCGTCAGACTGAAGAAACTGATCAGACCAACTACCCCATTCGTAAAAGTGGCAGTGTATTCATCAGAGTACCTTACAACCGCATGAATCAAGAAATGCGACGGATCACTCGCCTGGGCGGTAAAATTGTTAGTATCCAACCTGTTACAGCTTTAGAGCAAGTCAACGGCAAAGTTGAATTGGTAGCTGCTGAGATTACAGTTAGCAGAGATTCACAGCCAGTCAACGAAATAGTTGAATTAGCAACTGCTGACATTCCCGTTAGCACAGAAGTTAAAGCTGAGGTAAATGCTAATGAAGAGGAACATGGTAAAGCCACACCTGTAAGTAATGCTAGTGAAGCTAAAGGCTTTGCTAAATCACCAGCTAAGGAGAAAAAAGGCCAGACCATGACTCAAGCAAAAGCTAAAAAAGATGCTCATGCTGATGTTCCTGTGAACATTTATCGTCCTAATGCTCCGTTTATTGGTAAGTGTATTTCTAATGAAACCTTAGTTAAAGAGGGCGGAATTGGGATTGTTCAACATCTCAAGTTTGACCTATCTGCCGGCAACTTGCGGTATTTAGAAGGTCAAAGTATCGGGATTATTCCTCCTGGCGTAGATAAAAATGGTAAGCCTGAAAAACTCAGACTGTACTCCATTGCTTCTACTCGTCACGGCGATAATCTCGATGATAAAACAATATCCCTATGTGTTCGTCAGTTAGAGTACAAGCATCCAGAAACAGGTGAAACAGTTTATGGTGTTTGTTCTAGCTATCTGACTAAAATCAAACCAGGTGATGATGTTAAAATCACAGGTCCTGTTGGTAAAGAAATGTTATTACCTGAAGATCCTGAAGCTAATGTAATCATGTTAGCAACAGGTACAGGGATTGCACCAATGCGGACTTACCTGTGGCGGATGTTTAAGGATGCAGAAAGAAAAGCTAACCCAGAATATCAATTTAAAGGATTTTCTTGGTTGCTGTTTGGTGTGCCAACATCTCCCAATATTCTTTATAAAGAAGAATTGGAAGCAATGCAAGAGAAATATCCCAAAAACTTCCGTCTTACCTATGCTATCAGCCGGGAACAAAATAATCCCGCAGGTGGCAGAATGTATATCCAAGACCGAGTTGCGGAACACGCTGATGAATTGTGGCAGTTGATTAAAAACGAAAAAACCCACACTTACATCTGCGGTTTGCGCGGTATGGAAGATGGTATTGATGCAGCTTTAAGTGCTGCTGCGGCCAAAGAAGGTGTAGTTTGGAGTGATTACCAAAAAAACCTCAAGAAAGCCCACCGCTGGCACGTAGAAACATACTAATTTGTTATTGGTCAGTGGTCATTTGTTATTGGTCATTGGTTATTAGACAATTAAAAGCAGATAATTAGTAGGTAGGGCTTATGGCTCTGCCTACAATTGTTTTATGTAAATTTCATGTGGGTGCAAAATCTGTGGCTGTTAAATTAGGAATACTTGGATTAGGTACAGTCGGAACGGGGACAGTTCAATTGTTGCAAGACAAAGTAGGTCGTCATCCGCTGTTACAGGAAATTGAAATATATCGGGTGGGTGTGCGATCGCTCACGAAACCCCGTGCTGTAGAATTATCATCAGAGGTGATAACTACGGATTTAGAAGCCATTGTTAATGATCCAGCCGTAGATATAGTTGTAGAGTTAATGGGGGGATTAGAACCCGCCCGCACACTCATGTTGGCAGCTATTAAAAATGGTAAGCACGTAATTACCGCCAATAAAGCCGTAATTTCTCGATTTGGTGCAGAAATCTTCACCGCTGCTAATGAAGCAGGTGTCTATGTGCTGCTAGAAGCTGCCGTTGGTGGCGGTATTCCTGTAATTCAACCCCTGAAACAATCTTTAAGCGTTAATCGCATTAGCGCTATCATGGGCATTGTCAATGGCACAACCAACTATATCCTCACCAGGATGCAAACAGAAGGTAGTGAATTTGATCATGTCTTAGCAGATGCTCAAAAATTAGGTTATGCTGAAGCTGACCCGACAGCGGATGTGGATGGTTTAGATGCTGGAGATAAAATTGCTATTTTGGCATCTTTAGGATTTGACGGGCGAATCAATCGGGAAGATGTCCATTGTGAAGGAATTCGTCAAGTTACAAAAACAGATATTGCCTATGCTGCTAAATTAGGATTCGTAATTAAATTACTAGGAATAGCTCAACATTTAGATGAAGATAACTCCCAACTTTCCGTGAGAGTTCATCCTACCCTAGTTCCCCACAGCCACCCTTTAGCTAGTATTAACGGTGTTTATAACGCTATTCTGATCGAGGGAGAACCGATAGGACAAGTGATGTTATTCGGTCCTGGGGCTGGGGCTGGGGCTACCGCTAGTGCAGTATCATCAGATATCTTAAATCTTGTTGCTACCCTCAAAACCAATACCACGAAACCAAATTCTCTCCTCGCTTGTAGACATCAACATTACTCGCAAATTACCCCCATTACCGAGTTAATAACCCGTTTTTATGCCCGTTTCCTCAGCAAAGACCAAGCGGGAGTCATTGGGAGATTGGGAACTTGTTTTGGTAATTATGGCGTGAGTTTAGAGTCAGTTGTCCAAACTGGCTTTCAGGGAGAACTAGCCGAGATTGTCGTTGTTACCCACAATGTCCGGGAAGGGGACTTTAGACAAGCATTAACAGAAATTCAAGCAATGGAATCAATAGACAGTATTCCCAGCGTATTACGAGTGCTTTGAAACATAAAAAGATCAAAATATCCCCGACTTCTTTGAGAAGTCGGGGATATTGTCATTCTATTATTAATTAACAATAAGATAGTTCTTCCTTATCAAATTCATGATAACATTTTTAAAATTGTTTGTCAATACCATAAATCTCTTTTTTCCCGTTGGCGTTTTTGCGTTTTTTAGCGAAACATTATGGGGTGATGATGTATACTTAACAC
>NZ_VIKZ01000014.1:0-3560 GCF_009711985.1 Dolichospermum sp. UHCC 0260
TGGTATGATGCCTATTTGGCTAGACAAACAAAAATTTTTGCTGTAATTTGTGGCTGTAATAACTTTTTATAACAACTTAGGAGAAAACTGCTATGCATTGGGGAGAATTTAAAGATAATGGGTGTGTTGATCTGGGAAATGGTAGAAAAGCCAGAAGTTATTCAGCGATTCTTTGGGATATTCCTTGGGGACAGAGTTGGGAAGAAGCATGTTCTAAAATGCCAGCCGATATTAATGGTGTGCATTTTGATCATCCTACAGTTTGCGTAAAGACAAACATTGTTGATGTGTTAAGCTTAACGGCTCTGGTTGTAGGATTAGCTACAGGTGTTGGTGGTGCAATTATTGGTGCTACAGCACTTATAGTTTCTCAAGCCGGTGTTGGAGCCTTAAATATGTGGGGTGTATTCTATGTGGAGGACGGAAGCTGTGGTTAAGTAGGTATGAAAAATTAAACCCAGCATTTCCTTTCACTCGACTCCCTTACTACTTTGAAGATTTTTGCAATCGCAGCCTGACAACACCTATACACCTGACCGTAGTTGCGATTATGGTGAAGAGAGCGATGGCTGTAGTGTAATTTAGGGAGTGCGATCGCTGTAGTGTGATTTTGGAGAAGTGCGATCGCTTGTAGGGTGATTTTGGGAAGTGCGATAGCGAAGCGCACCGAAGGTATCGCTTATAGTGTAATTTTGGAGATAGTCATATCAAGCCCATGTTATGATATTTCTATATATAGGAAAAAAGCTATGACTGCTTTAGTACAAGAACTTCTGAATACATTCGACCGCTTGACAGACTCAGAACGGTTAGATTTGGTATTAGAGATTTTAAAGCGGACAGTTGATTTAGATTTTTCGCCCTTATCTGATGAAGATTTAGTCATGAATGCTGAGGGACTTTTTCTTGATTTAGATGAGGAAGAAGCGACATATAAGTAGTCCTAAACGTAGTGAAGTTTGGCTAGTAAATTTAGGTTATGTGGCAAAAGTCAGACCATGTTTAGTAATTAGTATTCCTGCACTAGATCAAGATCGTGCATTAGCGACTCTTGTTCCACACACAACCAGTTCACGTGGTTCAAGATTTGAGGCACAAATCAAAACTAATTTCCTTCGGGAAGGAGTATTTGATGTACAAAATATCATCACAATTCCTCATGCAAAGCTTTTACGCAAATTGGGAAACATAACACCAGAACAAATGCTGAAATTAGAACAGGTGCTACTATTTTGGCTGGGATTTGACGAAAAAAACGTTCAAGATGATGATGAGTAGTCTGTGCAGCAAATTGATAATTTAGTGCTTGTGTGATTTTTGGGAGTGCGATAGCGAAGCGCTCCGTAGGAATCGCTGTAAAATAAAGAGATAAAATAGAATCATCCCCATTCTTCCTATGAAAACGAGGCACAAATGACTTATTTAGAACTACATCAAAAAATTGAACAACAGATATCCCAACTACCACCAGAACAGCTTTCCTTAGTTAGTGATTTTCTCGACTCTATTCAGGAAAAAAGCACCGTAAATCAACGCCCATTACGTCGTATTTCCCCCATCAAGCGAGGTAAAAAAGCAGGTGATTTACTACATTATGCTGGAACTTGGCATTGCCTCTGCTATCATTGAAAGCAGAGCCTTCTAAAATTCATTCCCATACAGAGTATGGGAACGAGAAAGAAGTCGGGGATCTAAAAACTATCAATCATCACCAACAGCGTACTGAATCAATAGAGATAGACGCTGACGCAGAGTTTCCAGTCCTAACCGCTGACTAGCAGAAATAAACACTGCTAAAGGAAACTCCTCTCTAGCCAAAGCCAGTGTTTCACTACTAACTTGATCAATTTTATTAAAAGCCACTAACGCCGGACCCGGTGTAATCGGCATTTGCGCGAGTATATCCCGAACTGCGCGAATGTGATTCAACCAAGCAGGATGAGATAAATCTACTAAATGCAGTAAAGCATCCGCTTCTGTTACCTCCTCCAACGTTGCCCGAAAAGCATCCATTAAAGATGCAGGTAACTCATGGATAAACCCTACAGTATCCGTCATCAAAGTTTCCTGGGGTGCGCCCGTTTCTGCATGAGGAATTATTAATCGCCGTGTGGTCGGGTCAAGGGTAGCAAACAGTTGGTCAGCCGTGTATACTTCCGAATTGGTGAGGGCGTTGAGTAAAGTGGATTTACCAGCGTTGGTATAACCCACCAAAGCCACTGAGGGAACTTCTCGATGTTGTCGTCGTTGACGTAACCGACAACGATGAGCTTGTAATTGATTAACTTCGTGTTGCAGTCGAGAAATCCGCTTTTGAATAGCCCGGCGTTCTGTTTCTAGCTTGGTTTCACCGGGACCCCTTGTGCCAATACCACCGCCCAATCTGGACATACCCTCACCCTTGCCCGTGAGTCGTGGCAGCATATACCCTAACTGTGCCAGTTCCACCTGTAATTTACCTGCACCAGATTGAGCGCGTTGGGCAAAAATATCTAAAATTACTTCGGTGCGGTCAACTACCCTAACACCAATTTGTGCTTCTAAATTGCGAACTTGGGAACGGGAAAGATCCCGATCAAATACTACCAAATTAGCACCTAGAGTTTGCACAGCGATCGCCACTTCTTGGACTTTACCTTCACCAATCACTGTTTGGGGATGAATACGCGATCGCTTTTGTTGTAAGGTTTGTAAAACAATACCTCCAGCCGTATCCACTAATCGGGTCAATTCCACTATGATGTCTTGGAATTGTTGCGGCGTGATATTTTCTGTTAATACCCCCACAATTACCACCCGATCATGATCAGCGTCTACTTCTTGCGCTACATACTCCCGACTAAATTCCTCTTCTAAACTTGCCACTAAGTCCAGAAAATCCTGGTCAGCCAAAGCATCTAAACTTAGAGGTGGTGAGATGTGGGAATATGTACCAGCATCTCCGATACTGATACCAGCGGATTGAGTCACAACCAACTGTCTGTTATTAGCCACCAGATGCGCTAGATAAGCTTCTTTTACGTATCCAGTTGAACCACCGCCACGCTTGGTAAATCCTCCTCCAGTAATATTAAAAACTACTAAAGCATCCAATCTTTGTAAAGCCATGGCTGTTAAGGCTGACTCACTCGGTTGTTCTGACTTGAGATTGGTAGATAAACAACGAATACCGCTCAGACGCTCTGCACCATAGCGAGGTAGTTCTAAGGGCGGAATTTGCGTTTGACGCGGAGTACCTACACCAACTCGAATCACTTGTCCACGACGATTGATATAAGTACAAATAGGTTGATTAATTTCCGTACTAATGGCTGCCAGCCGTTGAGCAAAATCAGTAGTCGTAATGCGATCGCCTGATATCCGCTGGTGGTACAGCCGCTGGAGTTGTTTTAGCTGGCTGGACTTCAAACCTTGAACATTACCAAAGATAGTCTCTATAGGCGTTTATGACCAGTTACCTGGTTCCCCCTGAATCCTGACACTGTCTATTTTACAACAGCAATTGGTCAGTTGTCAGTTGTCAGTTGTCAGTAGGGGCGAAGCATTTGCAAGATAAATTA
>NZ_VIKZ01000014.1:3847-7195 GCF_009711985.1 Dolichospermum sp. UHCC 0260
GTCATTAGGTAATTTTCTTCTTTCTTCTTTCTTCTTCCTTCTTCCTGACTCCTGATAGCGAAGCGTGGCGTTAGCCATACTCCTGACTCCTCCAATAAATAGCTGGACTCTTTGGCAACTATAGATTTATAATTAACGATTGTGAGTTTTTTCAAAAAACATAAAAAGTAATGAACGCCCAAGAGATTATCCGCTCAATTGAAGCGGAGCAAATGAAATCTGACTTACCCGATATCTATGTCGGTGACACAGTTAAGGTAGGAATCAAAATTCAGGAAGGCACTAAATTCCGTGTGCAACCTTACGAAGGTGTAGTTATAGCTAGACGCAATGGCGGCATCAACGAAACTATCACAGTTCGTAAAGTTTTCCAAGGTGTGGGTGTAGAACGAGTATTTTTGCTTCATTCTCCCCTGGTTGAAAGCATTAAAGTATTGCGTCGTGGTAAGGTTAGACGTGCTAAATTATATTATCTACGCGCCCTCGTCGGTAAGGCAACCCGCATTAAACAAAGATTCGACCGCCCTCTATAATTCCCAATGGTGAATTAATAGACAAAACCCAGTCTGCAAGCGGCATCTGCCGCTAACTTGCCAAAAGAAAAAAAATAAGTTACAATCAGAAGCGAAATTGCGTTAGAATAAAAAAAGTTCAGCGCAATGACTGTAACAAGAAAAGCTTGTGCGCTCTTAGTTCAGTTGGTAGAACGCAGGTCTCCAAAACCTGATGTCGGGGGTTCAAGTCCTCCAGGGCGCGCTAAAAAAGAAAAATACTGCCCGAAGCAATAACGCCACTGCCAAAACAGCAGAAAACGTCAATTATTTCGGGTATAATTTTTTTGAAATATAGCTTGACTGTTGCCAGTTAATTTAGGCCGAAGCTATAAACCTTGAAAAAAATCACAAGGTTAGGCTATTTAAGAAACGGGGGGATAACGACTGTGGCCAAAAAAAATGAAGCAGAAATGCCAGAAACCGAAAATGGGTTTAACTTAAACAATTTTTTCCAAGGAACAAAGGAAGAACTTGAGAAAGTAATTTGGCCCAGTCGGAAACAGTTGGTGAGTGAATCAGCCGCTGTACTATTAATGGTTACACTCTCCGCCTCTTTGATATATTTGGTAGATGGATTGTTCGCTTGGGCAGCAAAACAGGTGTTCTGATGACTTCTGCAACAGACGAACCACGCAACTCCGAGTTGCAGTCAGATGACACACTCTTAACAGGGATCAAAGAAGTCCGCTGGTATGCAGTGCAAGTAGCCTCTGGCTGTGAGAAACGGGTAAAGACAAATTTAGAGCAACGTATCCAAACTTTTGATGTCGCTGATAGAATCGTCCAGGTGGAAATTCCCCACACCCCAACGGTGAAAATCCGTAAGGACGGTAAACGTCTACCTTCAGAAGAAAAGGTTTTCCCTGGTTATGTGCTAGTCCGAATGGCGATGAGTGATGATACATGGCAGGTGGTAAGAAACACCTCCCACGTGATTAACTTTGTGGGCGCAGAGCAGAAGCGTGGTAGCGGTAGAGGCCGTGGTCACGTTAAGCCAGTTCCCCTGAATCCTTCGGAAGTTGAACGCATATTCAAACAAGCCTTGGAACAAGAGCCAGTAGTCATAATTGATATGGCTACAGGTGATAAGATAGTTGTGCTTTCTGGTCCATTTAAGGATTTTGAAGGCGAGGTGATTGAAGTTTCCCCAGAACGGAGTAAACTAAAAGCTCTGCTTTCTATCTTTGGACGAGATACACCAGTAGAATTGGAATTTAATCAGGTTAAAAAACAGAGCTAAATACAAATGGCGAAGAAAGTAGTAGCGGTCATTAAATTGGCCCTGAATGCTGGGAAAGCCAACCCAGCACCGCCAGTTGGTCCTGCATTGGGTCAACATGGTGTTAACATCATGATGTTCTGCAAGGAGTACAACGCCAAAACAGCAGACCAAGCTGGAATGGTGATACCTGTAGAAATTTCTGTTTATGAAGATAGAAGTTTTACATTTGTACTCAAAACTCCACCAGCATCAGTTTTGATTCGCAAGGCAGCGAAGATTGAAAGAGGCTCAAGTGAACCCAACAAAACTAAAGTTGGTAGCATTAGCAGAACGCAATTACGTGAAATTGCTCAAACCAAGCTTCCTGATCTCAACGCCAATGATATTGATGCAGCCATGAATATCGTGGAAGGAACTGCTAAAAACATGGGCGTAACAATCACAGATTAGGTGACAGAGAACAGGCTTCGCCGTGAGCGTCAGCGAAACGGTGACAGGTGACAGTAGATAAAAAAATAACAACTGACAACTGACAACTGACAACTGACAACTGACTAATAACAAAATCATATCGGGGGAGAAGCACGACTTCGAGATTACCCCAGGAGAAAAAAATGGCAAAAAAAGTATCACGCCGCTTACAGGCGTTGCTAGAAAAAGTAGAAGATCGGGATTATACACCCTTAGAAGCATTAGCTCTGTTAAAAGAAACAGCAACCGCTAAATTTGCTGAGGCTGCTGAAGCTCATATTCGTTTAGGAATTGATCCTAAATATACAGACCAACAGTTGCGGACAACGGTAGCACTACCTAAAGGCACAGGACAGATAATTCGGGTAGCAGTTATCGCCAGAGGGGAAAAAGTCACAGAAGCAACTAATGCTGGTGCTGATATAGCTGGTTCTGAAGAACTCATTGAAGATATTCAGAAAGGCATGATGGACTTTGACAAGCTGATTGCTACACCAGATGTGATGCCACAGGTAGCAAAGCTGGGTAAATTACTAGGTCCACGGGGTTTGATGCCCTCACCTAAAGGTGGAACAGTGACATTTGATGTTGCTAGTGCGATCGCTGAATTCAAAGCTGGTAAATTAGAATATCGGGCTGATCGAACTGGGATTGTCCATGTTATGTTTGGTAAGACTGCTTTTTCACCTGAAGATTTATTAATCAATCTGAAGGCATTACAAGAGTCAATTGACCGTAACCGTCCTTCGGGCGCTAAGGGTCGTTATTGGCGGTCAGTGTATATATCCTCGACAATGGGTCCGTCAATTGCTATTGACATTAGTGCTTTACGAGAGTTAAAAATAACTGACGCTGCATAGTTTGGTAATGGGTAATTGGTAGTAGATGAAGATAATCAGAAATTACCAATGACCAAAATTAAATAAGCAAAGCCGGAGACAGCAGGTGCTAATAGCTTAATACCCTGCCGAGGTTGTAATTTTAACCGCCTGAAGTTTAATCAAGAAAAGTTTGATAACTGCGGCCTTAAAAATACTACTTTGAAACCCTGGCTAAGATAGCTGGGGTTAAGTTTTTTCTGTGTGTCAGCAAAAAGGTGAC
>NZ_VIKZ01000014.1:7445-15587 GCF_009711985.1 Dolichospermum sp. UHCC 0260
ACAACTGACAACCGACAACTAACAACTGACCACTGACAACTGACATTGGAGGTGAGACAAGTATGGGAAGAACGTTAGAAAACAAAAAAGAAATAGTTGCTGATCTTAAAGTTTCTTTGAGTGAATCAACTTTAGCACTGGTAATTGATTATCAGGGGCTGACAGTTGCTGAAATCACAGATTTGCGTCGGCAACTCCGTCCTAGTGGTGCTATCTGTAAGGTGACAAAAAACACCTTTATGGGCATTGCTATTAAGGATCAGGAACAATGGCAGCCAATGTCAGAATTACTTAACGGTTCTTCGGCATTTCTGCTAGTTAAAGAAGATTTATCTGCGATTAAAGCTTACCAAGCATTCCAAAAAGCCACCAAGAAAACAGAAATTCGCGGTGGTGTCATGGAAGGTCGTGTCCTGAGTGAAGCTGATGTCAAGGCTCTAGGAGACTTGCCATCTAAGGAACAACTCATGGCTCAAATTGCTGGAGCTATCAACGGTGTGGCTACCAAGCTGGCTGTTGGTATCAACGAAGTTCCCAGTTCCTTGGCTCGCGCTTTGCAAGCTGTCGCTGAAAAAGAAAATGGCGATAGTGCTGAAAGTGCTGCTGAGTTAGCGGTAGTTAGTGAAGATTAATCACTGACAACTCACAACTAAAAAACTAACAAATCAAAAATTCTTTAGGAGTTATATCCATGTCTGCTGCAACCGAACAAATTTTAGACCAATTGAAATCTTTGACCTTATTAGAAGCTTCTGAATTAGTTAAGCAAATTGAAGAAGCTTTTGGTGTTAGTGCTGCTCCTACTGGTGGTGGCATGATGATGATGGCTGCTCCTGGTGCTGTTGCTGAAGTAGTAGAAGAGAAGACCGAATTTGATGCAATTTTGGATTCTGTACCTGCCGATAAGAAGATTGCTGTCTTGAAGATTGTCCGTGAAATCACAGGTCTAGGTCTGAAAGAAGCTAAAGACTTGGTAGAAGCCGCTCCTAAAGCAGTTAAAGAAGCTGTAACTAAGGAAGCCGCTGAAGATATCAAGAAGCGGATTGAAGAGGCTGGTGGTAAGGTAACAGTTAAGTAATTGTTATTTGGTGATTGGTAATTGGTGATTGGTGATTGGGAAGAATTTTTACCCAGTCTCCAGTCCCCAGTCCCCATTATCATCGCTTTAAAACCGGAAGTAAATATTGAGTTAGTGTAAAAGCATCAACTCCTAATTCTGTTCTCGCTTGTGCTGCTAAAATTCCTGCTTGGGAATGCCACCAAGCCGCAGTTGCGACTATATCTTCTATAAAAATTTCTTTATTCATAATTTGCGCTAATAGTCCACCCAATAACCCAGTTAATACATCACCGCTGCCTCCACGGGCTAAGGCTGGGGTACTTTCGGGATTTATCCAAACACTACTACCTTGAGGATTAGATATAGCTGTTCTTGCCCCTTTTAATAGGACTACAGCCCCACTTTCTTGGGCTGCTGTTTGTACGGCTTTGATTCTATTTGTGTAATCAATATGGGGAAATAAACGCTTAAATTCTCCCGTGTGGGGTGTAATTACAGTGGCTGATTTTCGTGATTTCAATGTGGGAATAGTTCCTAATTGTGCCAGAATATTTAAAGCATCAGCATCGAGAATTAGAGGACATTCACATTTAATTATTTCGGGAATAATAGAAATATTATCTTTAGTTAAACCCGGTCCGCAAGCAATTGTGGTAAATGAATTTAAATCTATAAGGTGCGTTACGCTGTCGCTAACACACCCTACTAATGGTAAATTAGCAATTGCTCCTGTTTCGGTTTCGGGACAACCGATAATTAACGCTTCTGGTAAATGGGAAACTAACAACATTTTTAGAGATTCGGGGACAGCGATTGATAACATTCCTATACCAGAAGCTCGCGCACCTAAACCTGTTAAAATTGCTCCACCGGCATAACGTTGAGAACCACAAATTAATAATAAATGTCCTTGTTTGTATTTATGGGTAATGAGAGGACGAGGTAAAGGTAAGGTTGATAATGCTGTTGTTTTAGTAATGCGTTTGATTTGGGGAATATTACCGATAACAGCATGAATATCTGCTAAGGGAATATCAAAGTCAATTAATTCGGCTTTACCAATATAAGGTAATGCTTGTTCTTGTAATAAACCTTGTTTCCATAAACCCAAGCAAAATGTATAATTTGCCTGAATAGCTGTTCCTAAAACTTCTCCTGTATCTGTATGTAAACCCGAAGGGATATCAATACTAATAATGGGTTGATTTTTGCTATTAAAATAATTAATTGCAGTAGCAATAGAATCAGTAATTTTTCTTTCTAACCCAAACCCAAATAAACCATCAATTAAAAAATCATAACTTGGTAATTGGGAAATTTCTTGATAACAGGAAATTCCTAAATTTTGTGCATATTGAAAATGTTGGGAAGTTAATTCTTTTAACTTAGAAAAAGGTTGATAAATCCAAACTTGATAACCGCGAAAATGCAATTCACGAGCTACTACTAAACCATCTCCTCCATTATGACCGGGACCAACTAAAATTCCTACACATTGCCCTGGGGAAATAATAGCCTGTAAGCGGTGGGAAATTAATCCCGCTACCTTTTCCATTAAAGCTGCTACAGGCATTCCGGCAGTAAATATTCTGGCTTCAATATCCCGCATTTGGGCTGCGGTAACAACAAATTGTTCTTTAGTCATTAGTCAGTTGTTAGTTGTCAGTTGTCAGTTGTTAGTAGGGGCGAAGCATTTGGAAGATAAATTATCGGTCATTGCCAAAAATAGTTCTCCAAATGCTTCGCCCGTACAGTTGTCAGTTGAAAGACAAATATTTTCACCAATTACCAATTACCAATTACCAATTACCAATTACCCATTACCTTATTTTCCATAGTAAACTCTAGCATTACCGTAACCTGAACTTTTCAAATAGCTATTCCATTGTTCTGCTTCTAAGCGATCGCTAAAAGGTCCTACAGCTATATGCGTTCCTAGTGGTTGAGTTCTCCTAAATACATTAATACTGGTGCTAACTCTTTGGCTAATTTCTGTACCTAAAGAACGTAAATTATTAGCATTACCAGGAATAACTACATAATAGGAATTTCTTTTTTCCTGTTGATAGTTATTTGGATAGTTCTGATCATTATATCCGGGAGCATTATAAGACATTACTGGTTGAACCGAATAATTAGGTGTTAATTCTATATTTTCCGAATTAACGATTTTCGCGCCAGAAATCCCATTAAATTCCAATTCTCTTACCCGTTTTTGAGCATTAGATTGTCCATTAAAAACGCCAGATTGGATCACATTACGTCCCTTGTAATTGCGAATATAGGCATTAGGTTCAATTTGCCGAACTCGCTGCAAAATTTCGTAATTATTGCTATCAACATAAACAAAATATCGGTCAAAGTTTTGGTTATATTGACTATATTGTGTCCCTTGAGATTGATAGAATTTTCCTGGTTGTAACTGCGGTAATGGCTGCTGGTTAATGGGTATTTCCTGGAGATATGGCAATGTTGCTTGTGCGAATATTGGCATATTATTAGATGTTTGAGCCTGAACTGGACTATATTCACATACGAACACCCAACTTCCACTTATCAGCAAGGAAAATATGGGTAAAGAGGTAAAACAATTGACTCTTAAAGTAGGCATATTTGTTACCAGTTTTTGCAAAGATCTTTGGTTTAATTCCAATGGGACAGCATTATTATTAATTAAGCCCTACCACTACCGATAAAATATAAAAGTGCCATCCGCACTGCTACACCGCTAGTTACCTGAGATTGAATTAAGCTGAATTCAGGATCATCCATTAAATCAGAACTAATTTCCACACCCCGATTTACTGGACCTGGATGCAATACTTTAACTTGAGGTTTACATAGTTTTAACTTAGCACGAGTAATGCCAAATAGTTGATGATATTCTCTTAAACTAGGGAATAAATGGGCGGTCATGCGTTCTTTTTGTAAGCGCAAAGTCATGACAAAATCAGCATTTTCCAAAGCTGGTTCTAATTGCCAATGGGTAAATAACCGGTCTGATAGTTTGCGTGGTGTAGCTACATTTTCTGTTACACCTAAATATTCAGCAAAGAATTTAGGTAACAATGTGGGAGGTGCGGACAGATGTACTTCTGCACCACTAGCGATGAGACTCCAAATATTAGAACGGGCTACACGAGAGTGTAAAATATCGCCAACAATAGCAATTTTTTTACCTTGTAATGATTCAATTTTGGGTTGTGCAGGGTCAATTAAACTACAAATTGTAAATAGATCTAATAATCCTTGAGATGGATGTTCATGTTGTCCATCACCGGCATTGAGGACGCTAACTTTTACACCTAAACGATCCATTTCTTGCGCGATCGCTTGCGGAACTCCTGCATCCTTATGGCGGACTACCATAATATCAGTTCCCATTGCCAAATAGGTTTTTGCTGTGTCAAGAATTGTTTCGCCTTTGGTCATGGAAGATGTAGCTGCGGCAAAGTTGAGGGTATCCGCACTAAGTCTTTTTGCCGCAATTTCAAAACTACTGCGGGTGCGGGTAGAAGGTTCAAAAAATAAATTTGCTACTACCTGTCCCTGTAAAGTGGGGACTTTCTTTGTCCGTCGGGATAGTACCTCTTGAAAAGAAGCCGCAGTTTGTAACACGGCGTTATATTCAGCCGTTGTGAAGTCAGCAAGTGTGAGAATATGATGACGATTCCAAGTAGTAGGCATTTAGATTTGAGATGACGAGAATTCCTTTCAAGATTGTAAATGAAACACCTTTAAAGCAACAGATATTATACTGAGGAAAGTTAAAAAACCGATGGTATCTAGCATTGTTGTCACTAATGGACCACTCATTAAAGCTGGATCTAGTTTTAAATGCTTCAAACCCATTGGTAACAAAGTTCCTAAAGTAACAGCCACCATTGTATTAGTGGCCATAACTACCCCGGCTATTAAAGCTACCCATCTTTCTTGGGGTTTAGCCCAAATCAGGGAAAGGGCCACCATTGTCAGCCCTAAAGCTACGGCTGTTCCTAAACCGGCTAAAAGTTCTTTGCGGAGAATTTTTCCCGTATCTGCGGGTGTGACTTCCCCTACACCTAAACCGCGAATGGTGACAGTCAGAGCTTGGATACCTACAGTGCCACCTGTGTTAGAAAATATGGGCATAATCACGGCGAGGACAGGTACAGCGGCGATAACTTCTTGAAAAGGAGCGATCGCACTGGCAGCACCAATATACAATCCCATAATTCCCAATAACCAAGGCAACCGTTTCCGAATCGTGACTTGTGCGGGAGATAAGGCCTCTTCATCACCACTGACCCCTGCTAATTTTTGAATATCTTCTGTAGCTTCTTCTTCTAAAATATCAACGACATCATCAATCGTAATAATACCGACTAATCTATCTTCTCTATCAACCACAGGCATAGCGATTAAGTCGTACCGCTGCATAATCCGGGCGACTTCTTCCTGGGAGGTTTCTGTTCTGACTTTGACAACGTGGGCGCTGGCAATATCTTTAATTAAAACATCGGGAAAGGTAAATAATAGCTGACGCAAAGAAACAACACTAACTAATTTGCGATTATCATCAGTGACATAGGCATAGTAAATTGTTTCCTTATCTTGATCTTGCAAGCGGATTTTACTGAGGGCTTCACCAACAGTTAAACCTCGCCGCAAGCGGACATATTCAGTGGTCATTACCCGCCCAGCAGTCCCTTCTGGATAGCCAAGAATCGTAGCTGTGGCTTGTCTTTGTTCGGGACTGAGTTGTTGTAATAAGCGTTTGACTACTCCTGCTGGTAGTTCATCAAATAAATATGCCCGTTCATCAGGACTCATTTCTTCAACAAGGTCTACTACCTGGGCATCGTGGAGGGAGTTAATCAGGTCTTCCTGTACTTCTGTGGGTAAATATTCAAAGACATCTATGGCTTGATCTTTGTTGAGTAACCGAAAAGCGATCGCCCTTTGTTTTTCGGGCAATTGGGTGATATACTCGCCCACATCTACCGGCTGTAAACAATTCAAATCACATTTAAGCTGATTTAAGTCAGCAATATCCAAGGAATTACGAATTTCCTGTGTAAGCATAATAGAAATCTCCTAATGTCTCCCCCGCGCTGGGAGACTGCCTCACCAGCTTAGAGGAGGGTAATACTGCCATCTGTTGGACTTTTGTCCATAACCTCTTGTAAAATTAAATATCAACGTGGGAACTAAAAATAGCACCGCTAAATGAGTTTAGCCCAAAACTCAGCTTTACGATAGATGCTAAGTGACATTTTAAGCATAAGTTGTCACTTGTACAAGTAGTAACAGCAAATTATGGATAAAAACTCCCAAAAAATAAATTATCCAATAATTGGGGAGTGGATTAGGGTTTGATTTAGGGAGTAGCAAATAAGTAAGGTTTTAGCAATGCTAAACCCCTACATCTATAATACAGATTGGGATATTTTTTTGATTGCTAGTTCCTTATTTCTTCAAAAACTTTTGTTGCATCTTCATTACAAAAGTATTCACTTCGGGAATATTCATTCTAGAAGCAATTATCGCAAATACACCAATTCCCACGAAAGCAGATATGGATAATTCTATGAGTAAACTAATTAAATCCTGTTTACCTAGTATTTGTTGAGAAGCCATTAAAGTTACAAAACTGGCTAAACCTGCAATTATACTCCCAACAGTTAACCCCAAAATTGGTACACACCATTCTTGCCAAGGTAAACCATTAAGTTTGCGATTGAGCAAAAATAATAACATCAACATCGAACTACAATTAACTCCAACTGTAGCTAAAACTAATCCAGGCGCACCAAAAGGTTCAACTAATATTAAATCTAATACAGCATTGAGAACAATATTAAATATACTAATTTTAAAAGGTGTTTGTCCATCACCTAAAGCATAAAATACCCTCACCAAAACATCACGCCCTAAATAGACAAACATTCCGATTCCATAGGCAATTAATAGCGAAGATACTAACTGAGTTGCTTCTTGTTTAAATGCTCCCCGTTGATAAACTATCTGGACAATTGGCACAGATAAGGACACCATTAATGCCCCTAAAGGTAACATGGTAACAGCAGTTAATAACAGTCCTTGACGAATGCGTAATTTTAGTTCTCCCCAATTATCTGGGTGAGAAAGTCTAGCAAATGTTGGTAATAAAGGCAGTAAAATAATATTAGAAATAATTCCCAAGGGAGTTTGAACTAAAAGATTAGCATAGTTAAAACCTGCGGCTGCACCAACAATAGGACTAGCGAAATAAAGGTCAGTAGCGACATTAATTGGCATCATTCCTGATGATATTGTCGCTGGAGTCATGATTTTAATTACTTCTTGCACACCGGGCGATTTAAAATCAAATCTCAGGCGTAATTTCCCTAATCCTAAGCGCCATTGCACAATTGACTGGACTAACCATTGCAGAATTCCTCCTGCCAAAGTCCCCCATGCTAATACCATGCCACCGATTAAAGCATATTCGGGATTAATAATTTCTTTACCATATTGTCCTGCTAAAATAGCAATACCAATAATAACAGTAATACTAGATAATAAAGGACTAATAGATAGTAACCAATATTGATTAGCTGCATTTAAAGTCCCAAATCCAATGCCAATTAAGCCAGCAAATAAGGCTAAAGGGGCCATGATTTGGATTTGACGGATAGCGATCGCTCTTGTAGTTGCTTCTAAGCCATGACCCACAAAATCAACAATATACTCAGCGCAGAAAATCTGGGCAAATGTCACCAGTATCAACAACCCACCCACTAGGGTTGTGATTGTTTCTACAATAGGTGCAGCTTCCTCTTTTTTGTGTTTAGCTAAAACACTGACAATGGCACTATGTAAAGGTCCATTTACACCACCAAGTAGGATTAAAAGAAAACCGGGAATAATGTAGGCATAACTATAAGCTGTAGCTGCCGCACCCACGCCAAAAGCCGCAGCGATTATTTGCTGCCTAATTAAACCAAACACTTTACTAATTAAAGTTGCTGCGGCAACAATACCAGCAATACCAGCAAAGGAACGAGAGGGTTTTTGATCTTGTTGTGTCACGAATATTTAATGGTCAGTTGTCAGTTGTC
>NZ_VIKZ01000014.1:15875-94348 GCF_009711985.1 Dolichospermum sp. UHCC 0260
GTTGTCAATTTTCTATTTACAACCCAAACTATCGCGGGTAGAAATACCAGTTACCGGATTCACACCATTTGCTCTTTTACATAGTAGCGATACTTGATAACGGTCAATTAATGCGTCAGTGAAATCAGCACCAGTGATATCAGCATCATAAAAACGGCTGCGGGTTAAAGTTGCTTCTGTGAAAATGGCATTTCTTAGATTAGCACTATCGAAGGTAACACGATCAACTAAAGCGCCCGTTAAATTTGCACTTTCTAAATTGGCTTTTAATAAAACGCCTTTAGTAAAAATGGCGTTAGTTAAATTTGCATCTTGAAAATTTGTTCCCCGCATTTCGGCTGCGACAAAAGTTCCGCCAACTAAATTAGTATGAGAAAAGTCCCGATTTTCTAAATTAGCATTATTGTAATTAATGGTATTAACTTGAGCAAAAACTGGTTCGGGATTCATAATTACCGAAAATCCCACCAAAATAAAAATGAATATCAAACTTAAAAATCTCAACAAAATCTTGTTCATAAATTTGTTAATTGTTGGTTGTCAGTCGTCAGTTGTTCGTTGTCAGTCGTTTTTTCTAGACCACTGACCACTGACCACTGACCACTGACTATTTCCAATCTTTACCAATGCGAATTGTGAGGTCAGATTCCAAATCACCATTTCCGGAAACTTCGATTTGTCCTAAACCTAAAACTTGTCGCAAGTCAATTCCCGGTTGTCGGTTGCCTTTTTGGACAATAATCTGAGTTTGACGTTGGCTATCTGGCCAGTCTGGAACTGGGTAAACATTAGTAAAACCTTTCTGTTTAAGATAGGTAATGACCTTTTCTGTTAGCTGGGGTTGATTAGTCGTATTTTGAACGGCAATTCTTTGGATAGAAACGGGTCTGGTATCTGATTTAATCCCAGTTACATTTACTCCAACAAAATCATTTAATAAGCTTTGTTGGCCAGTCATATTTAACCAATAGCTATTGGGGTCTTGACTGAATTTACTAAAAGTACCAGGTAACATTGCCATTTGGAAATGATCCCGTTCTACATTGACGGAAAAATTCGCCAATGCCATCATTTCTTCCATTTTGAGGTTGGTATCAAAATACTTCCGCATTAAGCGAGTTAATTGGGGCAACCTGGGTAAAACAGTGGGACTGTTGAGACGTTGCATTAAAGCAGTTATCAGTGCTTGTTGTCGTTGGACTCTTGGTAAATCCCCCATACCTTCTTCACGAAAGCGGGCAAACTGTTCTGCTTGTTCACCATTGAGACTTTGCCAACCGCTGATTAAATTTACGGCAAAGCCACCAGCCTGATCTTGATAATTCATAGTTTGGGGGACAAATACATCTACTCCACCCAACTGTTCAACTAATTCCCGAAATCCGCTAGTAGAAATGCGGATATACCGATCTATGGGAGCATTATTTAAACTCCGACTAACTACTCTTGCGGCTAAAACTGGACCACCTTTAGCGTTAGCTTCAGATACCTTAGTTAATCCCTGTTCGGGAATCGCTATCATTGTCCCTCTGGGAATTGACAGCAAGCGAATGGATTTATCACTGGGATTTAGCCGCACTAACATCATGGTATCGCTTTTACCAGCAAAACTTTCCGGTGAACCATCTACAGTCCCTGGAACCGGTTCAATACCCATAATTAAAATGTTCATGGGTTTTGATAGTTTGTACTGAGAAAGCTTAGTCCATAAATCTCCCGGTACTTTGATTTGGTCTTGTTTATTCGCACCGAATTCATCATCTTTCGCTTGGTCGAGATTACTCCATAGAGGAGTCCATAGTGCCAAACTTGATGCTAGTAATCCAGATAAAATTACCCCTAAAACAATGGTTAATACCCACAGTAACCAGCGGGGGACGGATAAACCTAAGCGGTCATAGAGTTCGTTGGGAATAGCTCCCACGGATTCAACGACGTGACGAGAAGAGTTAATTGATTGTTTTGGTTTCACCTCCGGTTCTGAGGTTGGTACTTGTTGAGGTGTTACCTGATTTTCTGACCATTGAACTGGTGGCTGTAACACCTCCGGTTCTGAGGTTGGTACTTGTTGAGGTGCTACCTGATTTTCTGACCATTGAACTTGTTTAATCACAATTTTCTCCCCACTCAACCACTCCTTAAAGTTATGTTAATACAAGCTACAAATATTGCGAGATGAAACTGACTACGCAAATTTGAGATTTTGTGAAAAGCTAATCTGAGATTTTGTTGGGTGTTGCTGTCCTCATAGTTTTAATAGGTAATAATTGAAACATAATTGACCACCAAAATTCATCAGTGAAGATGATCCAAACGTCAATAAATGTAGACTTAAAGCAGATTTTAGCTAAATAAGGCTTCAGTGAATGTTAGCCAATAGCTGACTAATGCTATCCGGGACAAAATTTAGGGGACAAGCCATAGACCAAAAGACTTTCAAAGCAGTTCCCTGTTGCCCGTTCCCTGTTGTCTGTTCTCTGCTGTATATTGTTCTGAATTATCTGTATATGCCAACATGAATAATTTATTTTTTCCTGTGATTCTGGCTGGTGGTAAAGGTGAGCGTTTTTGGCCTTTGAGCCGACTAGACCGACCTAAACAATTTTTAAGCCTTGATGGTAGCTCTAGAAGCTTACTACAAGCAACTGCTGATCGATTGTTAACTCTGGCTGGGGGTTGGGAAAACTTGTGGGTAATTACGTCTAGTCCCATTGCTCAAGGGGTCAGAGAACAACTTCCTGATTTGCCTGTTGCAAATTTACTCATTGAATCAGAGGGTCGAGACACTGCTGCTGCTGTTGCTTGGACAAGTTTAGAAATTAAAAAGCGTTACGGGGAAGACGCTATTATTGGCTTTTTTCCGGCTGACCACTGGATTGCTGACCAGGAGATATTTGCCGAAACTTTAGCCGCTGCGATGGATTTGGCAACTAAGAAAGCAGCAATTGTGACTTTGGGGATTAAACCTAATTTCCCCTCAACTGGCTATGGTTATATTGAACAAGGTGAAAAAATAGGTAGCTTTAATAACTTGCCAGCCTATCATGTTCACAGATTTACTGAAAAGCCCGACCGAGAAACGGCAGAAACTTTTTTATCAACGGGACGGTTTAGCTGGAATAGTGGTATGTTCGTTTTTCGAGCCGGTGTGGTTCTAGAAGAATTACGCACCCATGCACCAGAAATTATTAAACCTTTAGAACAACATGGCCCTGATATTTATCCCCAGTTACCTAAGAAAAGTATAGATTACGCGCTGATGGAAAAAACCAGTCTAGCTTATGTTTTGCCTGTAGCATTTGGTTGGGATGATCTGGGTGATTGGAATGCTATTGAACGTTTACTGAAGCAGTCCGATAATCCTAATGTAGAACTTGCTACTCATGTGGGCTTAGATACCCAAGGAGCAATCGTTTATGCCTCCAATCCTGATGATGTAATTGTGACTATTGGTTTAGAAGATGTGGTAATTGTGCGCGATCGCAATGTTACCCTAGTAGTTAAAAAAGACCGTACCCAAGAAATTAAGCAGATCCTCAAAATTCTGCAAACCGATAGCCGCTTTACTGGCCTATTGTAAAAGTTAAAACCCTTGGTAGATGGCTCAAAGTCCTGTCACTCATTATAAGTAGGTTGGCGTTAAAAATCGTCGTTATGGCTTGAGGCAAGAGGCTTGAGGCAAGAGGCTTGAGGCAAGAGGCTTGAGGCAAGAGTGAAGAGGCAAGAGTGAAGAGGGTTTGGACAACTTTACTTTTCGTTACATATTACTCTTCGAGAAGCCGCTTCGCGTCTACGGTTTTTTTCCGTTCACCTACTTAACTAGACTTTTGATAGTATTTGGTGACAGTATATGTTAATTAAGAGATTTGAGCCTCTTTTTTTGGGGATCGCAATCAAACTTTATTATTTCTGATCAGAAACAAAATATTTCGCCCTCAAGTGAATGAAGAAAAATATTACTTTACCAGGTGATCCACTACCATTCAATTCCTGCTTTTATATTGAACGCCCTCCTGTTGAAAGCGATGCTTATGCAGAATTACTCAAACCAGGGAGTTTAATTCGGATTAAAGCACCTCGGCACATGGGCAAAAGTTCTTTAATGTTACAGCTAATTCACCAAGCTCAAATACATGAATATTCCGTAGTTACTATAGACTTTAAACTAGTAGATACCCAAACTTTTTTGAGCCTGAATAATTTTTTACGCTGGTTTTGTATGAATGTGGCTCGGCAGTTGTCACTTGCATCGGATTTGGATGATTATTGGGATGAGGAAATTGGTAGTAAAGTTAGTGCTTCAATTTATTTCGAGAGTTATTTATTAGAGCAAATTAAAAGTCCATTGGTTTTAATTTTGAATGAAGTAGATTATGCTTTTCAATATCAACAAATTGCCCAAGATTTTCTACTTCTCCTCCGCAATTGGCATGAACAAGCTAAACAAACTCCGATTTGGCAAAAGGTTCGGTTAGTATTATTGCACTCCACTGAAGTTTATATCCCTTTAAATATCAATCAATCTCCCTTTAATGTTGGTTTGTCATTGAAATTACCAGAATTTACAGTCGAGCAAGTAACAGAATTAGCTAGACGGTATGAATTGGATTGGTGTGATAGTCAAGCTGTGAAAAACTTAATGTATTGGGTGGGAGGACAGCCATATTTAATTCATCAGGCTTTATATGATCTCTACCAGCAGAAAATTTCTTTACCAGAACTATTAGATAATTGTACAAAGGGTAAATATATTTACAGCGGATATTTAAGAAATTTACTCAATATATTGCTACAAGATGCAGAATTGTCTCAAGCATATAATCAAGTTGTGAATTCTACAGGTAACAATATATTTTTGTCGGACAATTTGGTTTATAAATTAGATAGTTTAGGGTTAATTAAATTAAGTGGCTATAATTATGAACCTTTTTGCGAACTGTATCGTTTATTTTTTCAAAAAAGTTTACTAATAGAAAGTAATGCTATTCCGTGGGATAAATTAAAAAAAGAAAATGAAAAATTGCAATTGTTAGTTAATATTGATAAACTAACTCAAGTTGCTAATCGTAAATGTTTTGATGAAACTTTGGAAATAGAATGGGAAAGAATGACATACATCCAAGAACCTCTATCTTTAATATTAGCAGATTTGGATAACTTTAAATTTCATAATGACACCTATGGACATCAGAGTGGTGATAATTGTTTACATAAAATTGCTCAAGCAATTAATTCAGTAATTAAAAATCCAGATCATTTAGTTGCTCGTTATGGTGGTGAAGAATTTGTATTAATTTTGCCACAAGTTGACGCAGAAGCAGCTATATTCATTGCTGAAGAAATCAGAGAAACAGTAAAATCATTGAGAATTAAAATTCCTGAATTAACCAAAAAAAATCAATTAACAAACATGATTAGCTTAACCATAAGCTTAGGAATTGCCTGTATCATTCCTTCAGGAGATTTTTCTTTAAGAGAATTTTTTGAAGCGGCTGATCAAGCAATGTATCAAGCTAAGAAATTAGGGCGCGATCGCAGTATTTTGAGTTCTAAATTTAAATTTGGCTATGATGAATAATAAATATCACTAATATGAATACTTATCCATATCAAGTCGGTGGTAGTCTCATAAATAATGCCCCTAGTTACGTAGAAAGACAAACAGATATAGAAATATATAACGCTTTAAAAAAGAGTGAATTTTGTTATGTTCTTAACTGTCGTCAAATGGGTAAATCGTCTCTGTTAGTGAGAACTAAACATCATTTAGAACAAGAAGGATTCAAATGTACATCTATTGATATAACGAATATTGGTAGTGAAAATATCACTGCAAGTCAATGGTATAAGGGCATAATCGCCGATTTATGTAGAGGATTTAAACTTTTAGGAAAATTCAATTTAAAATCATGGTGGCAAACAGGAGATGATATTTCCTTAGTCCATAAATTAAGTCAGTTTATTGCGGAATTATTAACCCAATTTCCAGAAGAAAGGCTAATTATTTTTATAGATGAAATTGATAGTATCCTCAGTTTGGATTTTCCCGTAGATGATTTTTTTGCCTTAATTAGATACTGCTATAATCAAAGAGCTATAGATCCAGAATATCAGCGGTTGACATTTGCAATTTTTGGAGTTGCGACTCCATCAGATTTAATTCAAGATGCGAAAAGAACACCTTTTAATATTGGTCAAGCCATTGATTTAAAAGGATTTAAAATAGCAGAAGTGGATTCTTTAATTAGAGGATTAGAGTTAGTGATACCTAATCCGTACCCAGTCATGAAACAAATTTTAGATTGGACAGGAGGGCAGCCTTTTTTAACCCAAAAGTTATGTAATCTCATCACTAATTTTCAAGTAAGTGGTGATTACCTAGATTTCGCTAAAGGTTATGAAGAGTTTTGGTTAGATAATGTTGTGAATGAATATATTATTAAAAATTGGGAATCTCAAGACGAACCAGAACATTTAAGAACTATTCGAGATCGATTACTTTATAATCAACAGCTTGTAAGTAGATTATTAGGAATTTATCAGCAAATTTTGCAAGGTGTAGAAGTAAAAAGTGATGATAGTCGAGAACAAGTAGAATTATTGCTATCAGGTTTAGTAGTTAAACAAGTAGGATTATTAATTGTTAAAAACCGTATTTATGCCGAAGTATTTAACTTAGATTGGGTAGAAAAACAATTAGCTAATTTACGTCCCTACTCGCAAACTTTTAATGCGTGGTTAACTTCCCAACAAGCTGATGAATCTCGCTTACTAAGAGGACAAGCATTAGCGGATGCTCAAGCTTGGGCTTGGGATAAAAGTCTAACAAATTTAGATAATCAATTTTTAGCTAAAAGTGCAGAATTAGAACGACGAGAACAACAGCTTGTTTTAGTAGCAGAAAAATCCAAAAATATGGAAATTCAACTGCTTGAACAACAAAAAAATGCTCGGTTGCAAAAACTCATCTTGGGAGTAATTAGTACAGCTTTGTTAACTGCTGTCAGCTTAGGGGGGATATCTTTCTGGTTATATCGTCAATCTCTTCAAAGTGAAAGATTAGCAAAAATTAGTGAAATTAAAGCCCTGATATCCTCTTCTAATGGGAACTTTAAATCCCATCAAGAATTAGAAGCAGTAAGGGATGCTATTAAAGCAAAAAGAAAATTAAAAAAATTAAATATTAATAATCCTGAACTGGATCACCTAACTGATAATGTTCTCCGTCAAGCTAGTTATGGAGCGCAAGAACGGAATCGCTTATCAGGTCATAATCTTGGTTTAGTTTGGGATTTAGCTTGGAGTCCTGATAGCCAAAAGATGGCAGTTACCAATCGAGATGAAGTGTCATTGTGGGAGAAAAATGGCAAATTACTCCGCACATTTAAAGGTCATCATGCTACAGTTTCCACAGTTGCTTTTAGTCCTGATGGGAAAGTTATTGCTTCCGGTAGTCTGGATAAAACTGTCAAACTTTGGTCTGTGAATGGGCAAAAGTTGAAAACTATTTCTGTGAATGGGGAAGTTAAAAGTATAGCTTTTAGTCCTGATGGTCAACTCTTAGCAATTGGCATGAATGATGGTAATTTAGGATTGTGGAATTTAGCAGCGGAAAAACTAACTATAATTAAGGCTCATCAACTAACTATTTATAAAGTTCTATTTACTCCCGATGGAAAAAAATTAGTAACAGGTAGTTTTGATGGTACAGCAATTCTTTGGAGTCAAGACGGGAAAAAATTAGTTAACTTTAATCATGGTAAAGATGCTGTGCGTGGTTTAGCCATTTCTCCTGATGGTAAGCGGTTAGCTACAGGTGGTAATAATAAAAAGATAGAAATTTGGAGTCTCGATGGTAAAAAAATCAGTAATTTTGAGGGACGATATTCAGTAATTGCGATCGCCTTTAGTGCCGATAGTCAAACTATTGCTGCTGCCAGTTGGGATAAAGTAGTGAAAATATGGAGTATAGACGGTAAAGACTTACTAACTTTAGAAGGACATCAACAAGCAATTTGGGCGATCGCTTGGAGTCCAGATGGTAAAATTCTAGCTACAGGCAGTTTAGATAATAGCGTTAAACTTTGGCAATTACAAAATCCCTTACTCACAGTTTTAAGAGGTCATCAACTCAACTTAACACAAGCTGCCATCAGTCCTAATGGGAAAATCATTGCTACCACAGGTTGGGATTATGTCATCAATATTTGGCAACGTAATGGCAAATTACTCAAAAGTTTAAAAGGACATCAAAATGGTATTACCTCCGTTGTCTTTAGTCCAGATGGCCAGTATTTAGCAACTGGTAGTTATGATAAAACCATCAAAATCTGGAACATAGATGGTACTCTCATAGATACTCTTTCAGGGCATACTGCGAGCATTGACAATATTGCCTTGAGTCCTGATGGTAAACTTCTCGCTTCTGTTAGTTTTGATCAAACTCTACGGCTTTGGCAACGAGATTACAAAAAACCCTTTAGCTTTCGTTGGCAAAAAACTATCCAAGCACATAAAGAACCTATTGTTAGTGTAGAATTTAGTCCTGATGGTCAAGTGTTAGCAACTGGCAGTTATGATAAAACAGTCCGTCTATGGAATAGAGAGGGTCAACTCCTCCATACCTTAAAAGGACATAACGGCCAAGTTTTTGATGTCACCTTTAGTCCTGATGGTAAATTAATTGCATCGTTAAGTGACGATCATACTATCAACTTATGGCAAGCCAATGGCAAGTTATTAAAAACATTGATAACTTCAAAAGCGGGACTGAACAAGATAAAATTTAGTCCAGACGGAAGAATGATCTCTGCTGCTAGTGAAGATAACACCATCAACCTTTGGGATCTTGATGGTAAGCCAATCATTACCTTATTTGGTCATCGAGGAGTGGTTTCTTCCTTAACCTTTAGTGCTGATGGTAAAAGTTTAGTATCCGTTAGTGGCGATCGCACTGCCATTATCTGGAATTTACCCCAAATCTTTGCTACTAACGACTTAGATTATGCGTGTAACTGGGTAAAAGATTATTTACAAAATAATCAGGAACTAGAAAATTCAGAAGAAAATAATTCTTCTGGGGACAAGCTTTCTACTCGTCATTTGTGCGATCATTAGTAGAGGGGAGAAAATCAACCTTATCAGGCAGAAGGAAATAAATTTTTTATGTCAATTATCATTGCAGAAAACCTGAGTAAATCCTATCCAGTAGCGATTAAAGATCCAGGGATAGGGGGAACAATTAGCCACTTTTTTCGCCGGACTTATCGCAATATTAACGCTGTTCAGGATGTTTCTTTTAGCATTGAGCCTGGAGAAATTGTTGGTTTTTTGGGACCCAATGGCGCAGGTAAAACTACAACTTTAAAAATGCTCACAGGATTAATTCATCCCTCTCAGGGTACAGTTAAAGTTGGTGGATTTATTCCCTTTAATCGTCAAGAAGCATTTTTACAAAAAATCACTTTAGTGATGGGACAAAAACAGCAATTAATTTGGGATTTACCAGCCCTAGATTCTCTGAGAATTAACGCTGCTGTTTATAATATTTCTGACAAAGAATTTCAGCGTCGAGTTGGGGAATTAACAGAAATGCTGGCTTTAGCAGGTAAATTAACCCAACCAGTGCGAAAATTATCATTAGGTGAAAGAATGAAGGCTGAACTATTAGCAGCACTTTTACACCGTCCCCAAGTTTTATTTTTAGATGAACCAACTTTAGGATTAGATGTTAATGCTCAAGCAGGGGTACGTAACTTTTTAAAAGAATATAATCAGCTATATCAAGCAACCATATTATTAACGAGTCATTACATGGCTGATATTACAGCTTTGTGTGAACGGGTGTTATTAATTCACGAAGGAAAATTAATGTATGATGGTAGATTAGATGGGTTATTAGCAAGTTTTGCCCCTTATCGAGAAATTTATGTAGAGTTAGTTCAACCATTATCACTAGAACAACTTATGCCCTATGGTGATGTACAAATGCTAGAAGGAAGAGCAGTTAGATTTATTGTGCCACAAGCAGCCATGACTCGCACTGTTTCCCAAATTTTAGCCGATTTGGAAGTGGTAGATTTAACAGTCACAGAACCACCAGTAGAAGAAGTAATTGGTAGAGTTTTTCAAAAAGGATTTAACCATTGATAACTATGAAAAAAATTGTTAAAAAAGCTTTAACTTTGCTGTCAGTAAATTATGCGAAGATGCTGGAATATAGGTCAGAATTAATATTCTGGGTTTTAGCTGGTTCTTTACCAATTATTATGATGGGTATTTGGATACAAGCTGCTGACAGTGGTAAATTTGCTTTTAAATCTGTTGATTTTGCTCGATACTTTTTTGCAGTTTTTCTGGCTAGACAAATTAGTGTTGTTTGGGTAATTTATGATTTTGAAAAAGAAGTTTTAGAAGGTAAACTTTCCCCCAAATTATTACAACCTATAGATCCAGTTTGGCATCATGTTGCGAATCATCTTGGTGAAAGAGTCGCTCGAATGCCTTTTGTATTGTTTTTATCAATATTCTTTTTTGTTCTCTATCCCCAAGCTTTTTGGTTGCCTAGTATAACTAATTTATTGCTATTTATTCTAGCAGCAATTATGGCTTTTGCTTTAAGATTTATAATTCAATATACCTTTGCTATATTTGCATTTTGGACAGAAAAAGCCGCAGCTTTAGAAAATCTATGGTTGTTGTTTTTTGTATTTTTATCAGGTTTGATAGCACCTTTGGATGTTTTTCCAGAAAACGTCAGAAACATAGTTATGTGGACACCTTTTCCCTACATGATTAATTTTCCAGCGAGTATTTTGGTAGGACTACCTGTAGATTTAACCAGAGGATTTTTATCAATTGCCGGTTGGTTTCTCATATTTTTAGGAATCAATCGTTTTTTATGGCGTATGGGTTTAAAAAAGTATTCAGGTATGGGGGCTTAAATAATTCATAATTTAATGTATTTCAGCAGCATAAATATTTTGGATAAGTTCACGTAATTGATCAAAAGTATTTGCTGTTAGAGGATGTTTTAAAAGTTTTTAATGTGTAAACAGACCCCTCTCCAAACCTCTCCCCTACCAGGAGAGAGGCTTTACAGCGGTTTCCGCTCTTATGAGGTACAAAGTTGAATCATGAAACTCTTGTAGTGCGGGCATCTTGCCCGCTAGATATGTACCTCATAACACCGGGAACTACTATAAATTACTGGGTATGGTTTTAAATTTATCTGGTGAACCCAGAGAATAATCCTCTAATTTAAAATCAGCAAATGGTTTTTTCTCTAATCTATCTCTTAAAGCTTCATCTAATATTACCCCTTGGGATTGTTTTTTCACCCCAATGATAATAATACTGCGTTGATAGGCTGTTGAGTCTTGGTTGGCTTGACAATCTTTTCTCTGAAATTGTCCCAAATTTAATAACCGATATCCTTTAACACTGGGTGTATTACTAAATATCTTTTTTCCTAATAATTGAATTTGTTGAGAACGTTCTAAAGCGCGACTTTGTTCGGCGGTAATATTACCTTCACAAGAAGCTGTTCCCACAGAAATAATTTCGCTGGGATTTTCCATAATTTTCTGGATTCCTTCTTGTTCTAAATTAGATTTTAAGGAATCAAGGGTAATAGTTTGATCATTATATTTAATCTGATATGTGCTACCTAATTGCCATTTATATTCTACTGATAAAACTGCAATATTAAATTCTGCAACTCTCCCTTGACTATCTTTCCCTTCTTCATAGGGAAAATAATCAACTTTGCCTTGTTTAACTGGTGTTTGTCCATAGTCAGGAGGTAAAGCCGCAAATTTAGTATTTCTAAATGCTAATGATACCCACCAAAGTAGTAATAAAGAAACTATTAAAGCTGCAAACCAGGATAATAATGGTAATTTTTCGGGTTGTCTTTGTGGAGGAATAACGGTATTATTAGTAGTTGGTTTATTAATTATTTCTGTTTTTCCTGACCCGCCAATATTCACAGTTGTGGATGTATTTTCTGTAAGTTGATGTTCAATTGCTGCTAATCTTCTAGAAATCTCTTCAGCATTGCTAGGGCGTTTACTGACTTCTGTTGATATTAACCAATCAATGAATTCTAATAATAATGGAGAAACATGATTGGCATGATGTCGCCATTGTAAGATATCTAAATGAGGATTATATAATTGTTCGGGGGGAAATCCCGTTAATAAAAATACAAATGTCCGTCCTAAAGCAAAGAAATCTGATGAAGGTATGGCTTGTCCTCGCATTTGTTCTGGAGGACTATAACCTGATGATGAAATTGCTGTCATTCCTCCACTATTTGCTAAATAGGTTCTGGTAATTTCTCTGGCTGTACCAAAGTCAATTAATACTAATTGTCCATCTGGACGAATCATGATATTTGATGGTTTAATATCTCTATGTAAATATTGTTGGTTATGAACTAAATCTAAAATTTCTAATAATTGTTTTAACCAGACTATGGCTTGGGCTTCAGAAATGGGGCGGTTTTGTTGTTGTTTTAACCATTGTTCTAAATTAGGTCCTACAATTTTTTCCATCACCAGACAATGCAATATGAGATTATTTCTGGTTTGATAGGGAAAATAACCTTCTGTTTGCGGAATACCAGGATGATTTAGTTGTTGTAAAACCTTGGCTTCTTGTTGAAATAGTGCTAAGGCTTTACTATCATTTGTTAATTCTTCTTTGAGAACTTTGAGGATTTTTGGGGTGTCTTGTTGATAGGCTTCGTAAATTTTGCCAAATCCAGTTTTATCACTTAATAAACGTAATACTCGATAACGTCCTATCAATTCCAATTGAGAACCACAACTTTGACAAAAACGGTTTTCGTCATTATCTGGATGATTAGGTTGAGAACAAACTGGATTAATGCAAAGGCTCATAAACAATTAAAAATTAAGAATTAAAAATTAAAAAAATTAGAATGCCTGTTGGTAATTGATACCTAGAAATAGCATCGTGAGATCAATACTATTGCCAATTTTCCTAAATATGTCTGAAACACAATAAAATCGTGACGATATCAATAGGGTTTCAGGGTTTTGGCAATAGTATTGGAGATGATTATCTCATGTTTGTGATGCTAGAAAGGCGGCGACTGTTTGATTAAATTCTGTGGGGTTGGTTAGAAATGGCCAATGATTTCCGGGAACTTGACACAAATTTAAGTTTTTAAGGTTGGTTTTGTAAGGTTGAATTTGCCAATTTTGGCGGTTTACACCTTTTTCTGGTTGTATAAAGAGGGCAGGTGTGTCAACTGGGTGAATAAAACCTGGTATTTCCATGACTGCGTCGAAAATGCCATCACGGGCTGCTATGGTAAATTTGCTACCCCAAGTACCGTTGGGTTTTTCTTCAATTGCGGCTTGAAAAACTTGCTGTTGCAAAGAACTCCAATTTTGATATTGACTGAGTTGTTTAATTTTTTGTTCAGCTTCCTCGTAACTTGCAAATGGTCCCATGCTTTTCAGAAAGGGTAAAACACGATACAACAGGGGAAATGTGATTTTTAGGAAACTAGGCATTTTCCAGATGAAAATGGGATCTACTAATGTGATACTTTTTAACCTAGCTGGGTTCTCTCTAGCCCAAATAGCGGCTAATTTTCCTGTCCAGGAATGACTGACAATATGAGCCGCAGACCATCCTAGTTTATCCATTAATGCTTCTAGATCGGAAATTGCACTGGCAAAGGTATAATCTTGTTCTGGCTTACTACTTTCACCATGACCACGCATATCTGGCGCAACTATATGATAATCTGCTGCTAAATAATCTGCCAAACTAGACCAAACCAAAGCATGATCAGCCATACCATGTAATAACAGTAATGGTTCTTGACCTTGACTCCATTCTAAATAAGAAAGTTGAATATCAGATGTTGATAAAGTTTGACGTACAGGCATCATTTGGTCAATCTTCTCCAGGATAGGTGATTCGGGATTCTAACAGAAAAATAACTTTTTTGGGGTTAATTTTTAATTTTGATGATTGTACTGATTAGCACGAATTAATGGAACTAATAAATGTCAAAATCAAAAGTAGGACTACAAGGATATTAAAATTACTATGCCAGAAATAGAACAATCCATTTCCCAACACTATCACGACCGGACTAAGTACCACCCAGAAACCCTGGCTGGTAAAGGTCGTAATTTAGACTGGAATAAACAACCAGTACCGTTCAAAGAGTACAAAATTGGCTCTGATATAGACCTCAAACCCTATCTGCAAGAAACAGCGGCAACTGTTGCTAATAAACAAGATACCAAATGGTGGTGGCGACTTTCTCAACTATTATTTCACAGTTATGGACTCACAGCAAAAATGCCTTCTTTGGGTAATACAGTATACTTACGTTCTGCGCCCAGTGCGGGAGGGTTATATCCGGCTGAAGTATATTTAGTTTCTCGCGGTACGCCATTATTACCACCAGGACTTTATAATTATCAATGTCGAACTCATTCTTTAATGCACTTTTGGGAAAGTGATGTTTGGCAAACTTTACAAGCAGCTTGTTTTTGGCATCCTTCCCTAGAAAATACCCAATTAGCTATTATTACCACTGCGGTCTTTTATCGTTCCGCTTGGCGTTATGAAAACAGGGCTTATCGGCGAATTTTTCTCGACACTGGGCATCTTTTAAGTAATATTCAATTAGCTTGTAATATTGCCGATTATCGCTCTCATTTAATTGGCGGTTTTGCTGATGAAGCTGTTAATGAATTACTTTATATTGATCATGAACAAGAAGGAACAACTGCTGTTTTAGCTTTGGCAGATTTGTTAGATGTGAGCCAAAATTTACCATTAGGACGCACGGCTTTACCTTCGACAACTACAACTAATTATCCATCTATTCCTGATGGTGAACTACTGAAATATTTTCATTTAAACACCCAAATTCCAGCTAGTAACGGTGGTAAGTTAAATTTACCAACTGTGCAACTAGAAAAATCTTTAGAAGACAAATACAATTTTCCTTTTTGTGAAAAATTTTCGACTCGAACTACACCAATTTTTTGGGGAGAAAATTTATCAGAATTATCAAATACTATCTATAAACGCCGTTCTACTCGTGCTTATACTGGTGATGATTTAAGTTTTGATGAACTGAAAGCTTTACTTGATTTTACTTATCAACCACAAAATTACATTGACCAAAATTTAGATCCCCAACCTGATTATTTTGACTTGAATTTAATAGAAACATTTGTTGTTGTTTCTGGAGTGCAAGGATTAGATCCAGGCTGTTATTATTACGCACCTAAAGCCCAAGAATTACGGCAAATTCGCTTTAAAAATTGCCGTCGGGAGTTACATTTTTTGTGTTTGGGACAGGAATTAGGGAGAGATGCAGGTGCAGTATTATTTCATACTGCTGATTTAAAAAATGCGATCGCTCAATATGGAGATCGTGTTTACCGTTATTTACACCTAGATGCAGGTATTTTCGGACAAAGGCTGAATTTAGCAGCTATTCGTCTGAACTTAGGTGTGAGTGGTATCGCTGGCTTTTTTGATGACCAAGTAAATGAAGTATTGGGTATCCCTACGGATGAAGCAGTTATCTACATTACAACATTAGGAAAACCTAGATAGGAGTTTAGATCCCCGACTTCTTGGAGAAGTCGGGGATCTAGTTGATCTAGTAGTTTGTCAAGATAAAAATGATGGACTGTAGTGTGAGCGTCTCGCTCACGCGGGCAAGATGCCCGCACTACCAAAAACCCCTAAATTGTGCAAAGTAGGTAAAATCAATGTTGGGACTACATTTACAATTACTTTACCGTTAAATACTCATAACTCCTGATTTTCAATTAATTATCCTGACGGACTACACCACCAACAACGGGTTTAAGTTCTCCATTAGAAAATGGATCTGTACCACCTGTCCAATTAAAGTCACTAATACGAATACTAAAGCCACCTAACTGGAGAACAGGATTGTAACGCAGGCTAATACCATAGGTGCGACGGCTATATTCCATAATATAATCAGTGCTAGTAGCTTTACCTGTATCTAGGTTAATGGATGTTTGCAAACCTAGCCGGAACGGTCCATAAAGTTGCTGAGAAAGACCCGCATTCAGGACTTTATTATCAACTAAACGGTCAAAGAGAAAAGGTGATAAACCGCTGTTAGTTCCCTGGGAATAGGTGAGATTAAAGGCGGTATAATCTAAGTAAGGGCGAGAAAAATTCCCAATCTGTCCCACTAAACCCATAGTCCCAGTTAAAGTGCTTTGGTTATCGCTGCTACCATAATAGCTAGTAGTTCCCGTGATACCTGCGATCGCTTGCAAATACGGTACAACAGGATTAGATGTATATTTTAGTCCCTCAGTCGCTGTAGCTGCCAATGGTTTCCCTTGCCACAAATTGATACCACCACTCAAAGCCACACTTCCTTGTAAACGACTCAGCGAAATCCGATCATTTTTCCGCACTGGGGAGAGTAAATCTTGACGATCCGTGTTTGCATCTATATATTGAGCGCCACCTTGATAGCTAAGATTGATACCGCTTTTGCCTAAAGGAATAACGGGAGAAGAGATAATTCCACCGATACTACTTTGTACAGTTTGATAGCCAAGACTACCATTATACAAGCGATCGCGGTAACTAGATTCTAAACTCAATGTATAAGGATTGACATTACCCAATATTTGGCGTAACCGCAAACTCCCGCGTAAACTATTTTCCACCTGATCGAAATCAAAACTAGTTAACTCTCCCGTACCTTCCAGAATAGTTTTGGGACCAAAAACAGCATTCAGCTTGCTCTTGACACCAAATAAACTGGCCACATTCCCACTATCTTTAAACGCCCTTTGCACATAGAACTGGGGGATAATAGTCCAGCGCTTTTGATCAGTATTAATCGGTTCAAAACTGCGTTCTACATACACACCACCCCGTTTACCATTATCAAAACCAGGAGAGACAATAGTAGGATTTACTTGGCGTGGTCGTCGATCTATAGTTCGACGATTCACAGGAATAGGGATAACAACTTTTTGATCAAAAACCAACCGTTGACGCTGGGTAACAATCCGGTCTATTAAAGGTGCTTCTCGCGTCACCGTCACCTGTTCCGCCCTAACTTCTAGTTCCGGTGGTGAAAAAGGATCATTCGTAATTCTGACATCTTGCGCTTGAAAACCTCGCGGATAAAATTCAATCCGTTGGGCTTCAAAACGTAACCGCTTGACAACACCACCAAATTTAGGTGAGGCCACATTTCGGGCATCAGATTGACCACTAGCACCAAATTCTATGCCCCCTGGACTGCTGACACCAGTTACAGGCTGGTTGGCGCGGATTCGATTACTTAAAGGGCGACTAGGGACACCACCCGCTGTAATATCTGTAGCAAGCGGCGGTGAAAAGGCAAAATCTGTACCTGTGGTGGGGATATAAAGTTCACCTTTACCGTTTTCCAACTCCCCATTATCTTGAATAAAATTATAAGTAAAACGTTTTCCTTGCAGTACCTGATTACCTCTAGTCAAAGCTACATTACCTTCCCCCACCGCAATCAAATTATCTAAATTGATTTGCAGACTATCAGCATCAATCACCGCTCCATCAAATCTGACCACGACATTACCATCAGCCGTGACAATTCGCCTTTGCTCATCATACTCCTGGCGATCGGCAATTACCTCCACAACTCTGCCTTTCCCAGCGGGAATCTTCTCTACTTGTGGGAGTTGGGGTGACGGCGGAAATTCTACAGTAGTCGGTGTTGACTCTCGATTTCCAGGATTTCTTAGCTTAAATTCAATAATATTTTGGACTGGTACAGCAGGTTTTTTGTCACCAACAGACAGATCAAATTTCCCCCCCGATTCCTGTAAATTCACATTACTTGGCTCTGTCGAGGGAATGGATGTTTCTGCTAAAACAGCCGATTGCTCAGAAAATAATTGATTATTCGTGACAACATCTTCATTGACGAGGCGAGTATTGAATTGATACTTGCTATTCTGATTTTTATCGACAATTATCAGTTTTCGCCTATCAGTTTTAACCTTAACAACAGTAGTAGAAGCGAGATGATCAACAGGTTTTAAAGATTCAAGACTTGGAGGTAGCTGAGGCGGCAATACTGGATGAAACATATGTTCAAGCTGACCAAAAAGCAAAAAATAGCCGGAAGGTTGAATTACATATTAACCTGTTTCTACCTTCCAGCCACTAGGGGTGATTTGTTGGATATTTATTCTGCGTCCCGACGACCAGGGTTGCGGGCTGGGTCATTGGACAAAAACCCGAATATGAAAAGGCTGACAAAGAAGCCGACCACAATATAAACAGCGATTTTTAAACTCAACATAGAACTAACTCCCAGGGGTTTGGTAAATAGCAACTAATTTATCTTACCTATATCTTGTACCTTTGGCGCGGGAATTAGGACGCAGATTCCTATGTTGGGCAAAGCAACGCAATATATGGTTAAGGCAGAAAAGTTTATCTTACACCTTGCGGGATTTTTTAGAATATGATTTTAAGATAGTTCTTCCTTATCAAAATCATGATAACAAATTTAAAATCAATTGTCAACCCCCAAATACCTATTATCGCCGGAAAAAATCAAAAAGTTTTCAATTCTTAACAAAGTCATGAAAACATCATAAACAGAGTATAAAGAGTTGGCAAGATTAGGTAAAAACAGTCAACAATAACTTTATGGCAGTTATCGGGGTATTGTTTAGTAAGTTATTTAGTATATTATGCAGCCAATTCGCACCTTTAACGTTTCTCCTTCACTACCGTCCAGACTAGAACCTTTACGAAAACTGGCGTATAATCTCCATTTTGATTGGAATGTAGAGAGCAAAGACCTATTTCGTCGTTTAGATCCTGATTTATGGGAATCTACCCACCATAATCCAGTATTGATGCTGGGAACTATTAGTCAAAGCCGACTATTAGAAGTTGTTGAAGATGAAGGCTTTTTAGCGCAAGTAGACAGAGCAGCGCGGCAGTTAGAAGATTATTTGCAGGAATACACTTGGTATAAAAAACAAAGAAATCAGCATCAGAAGGAATGTTACGCCTATTTTTCTGCTGAATTTGGGTTAGTAGATTGCTTACCTGTATATTCAGGTGGTTTGGGTGTACTCGCAGGAGATCACCTTAAATCTGCGAGTGATTTAGGATTACCTTTGGTGGGTGTGGGCTTATTATATCAACAAGGCTACTTTGCCCAGTATCTTAATGCTGATGGTTGGCAGCAAGAACGCTACCTCATCAATGATTTCTATAATATGCCCTTGCATTTGGAACGGAATCCCGATGGTACAGAACTACGGATTGCGGTAGATTATCCTGGACGCAAGGTATATGCGCGGGTGTGGCGTGTCCAGGTAGGGACAGTAGCCCTGTATATGCTCGATACTAATATTGAGCCTAACAAGGCTTATGACCACGATATCACCGATCAGTTGTATGGTGGTGATATAGATATGCGTATCCACCAAGAAATTATGCTGGGCATAGGTGGTGTGCAAATGCTGAAAGCCTTGGGGTATGAAGTCACTGCTTACCACATGAATGAAGGTCATGCGGCCTTCTCTGCTTTAGAACGCATCCGCACTCTTATTCAGGAAAAAGGACTGAATTACAGAGAAGCTAGACAGGTAGTATCTTCTAGTAATATCTTCACTACCCATACTCCAGTCCCCGCAGGGATTGACTTATTTGCCCCCGACAAGATATTGCATTATCTGGGTTACTATGCAGATATCTTTGGTTTACCGAAAGAGCAGTTTTTAGGCTTGGGACGAGAAAATACTGGTGATTTGTCCAGTCCCTTCAGTATGGCGGTATTAGCCCTGAAAATGGCGACGTTCTCCAATGGTGTGGCACAATTGCACGGTGTTGTTTCCCGGCAAATGTTCCAAGGTTTGTGGCAAAAAGTTCCTGTGGAAGACGTACCAATTGCCGCTATTACTAACGGTGTCCATGCCCGCAGTTGTGTAAGTAAATCTACGCAAGAGTTATACGATCGCTATCTTGGTCCAAATTGGTCATCAGCACCACCGGATAACCAATTGTGGGAACGCATGGATGCAATTCCTGATGAAGAGTTATGGCGGAATCACGAACGCTGCCGTTTGGATATGGTATTGTATGTTCGAGAACATTTAGTTAAACATTTGCGCGATCGCGGTGCTTCTGCTTCGGATATTGCCCAAGCCCAGGAAGTGCTTGATCCTAACGTTTTCACTATTGGCTTTGCCCGTCGCTTTGCTACCTATAAACGCGCTACTTTATGGATGCGTGATTTGGAACGAATTAAGCGGATTTTACTCGCTAACAAACACCGCAAAGTGCAGTTTGTGATTGCGGGGAAAGCCCACCCCAAAGATATCCCTGGTAAGGAATTAATTCGGGATATTAACCACTTTATCCGCGAACACCATTTAGAAAAACAAGTGGTGTTTGTGCCTAACTACGATATTCACATCGCCCGCTTAATGGTAGCAGGTTGTGATATCTGGTTAAATACTCCCCGTCGTCCTAGAGAAGCTTCGGGGACAAGTGGTATGAAAGCCGCTATGAATGGCTTACCCAATTTGAGTGTTCTTGATGGTTGGTGGGATGAAGCGGACTATGTTCGCACCGGTTGGGCGATAGGACATGGTGAAAACTATGATGATCCTAATTATCAAGATGAGATAGAAGCTAACGCTCTCTATGAGTTGTTAGAGAAGGAAGTTATTCCCCTATTCTATGATCATCGTGATGGTGATGGTTTGCCTCGTCCTTGGGTAGCAAAAATGAAAGATGCGATTCGGTTGAATTGTCCTTTCTTTAATACAGCCCGGATGGTGAGAGAATATGCAATGAGAGCCTATTTCCCGGCGAGCGATCGCTATCATACCCTCACCGTTGATAATTATGCTCCCGCTAAGGAATTAGCGGCTTGGAGAGCAAAATTAGGTGAACACTGGTTTAGTATCAAAATCAAGGATATTGACGTATCCGCAGCATCAGACATTGAAGTTAATCAAACTGTAGCGGTCAAAGCTAAGGTAGATTTAGCAACTTTGAGTAATGATGATGTGCAAGTAGAGCTATATCAAGGTTCTATTGATGCCAATGGTGATATTGTCAATGCTGTACCTGTGGTAATGGATTACCAAGGACAAGATCCAGATAATTCAAGTGTTTATACCGCAAATATCACTTACACCACTTCTGGTTTGCAAGGTTTATCTTTGCGTGTCTTACCTCGAAATCAATACCTCTCTAGTCCTTATGAACCCAGGTTAATCGCTTGGGCTGAATAAGCAAATAATGTAGAGACGTTTCATATAACGTCTCTACAACAATTGTTAAATTCGGGTAATATTTACAGCGATTTTCAGATCAATGAACTACAGTTTTTGTTTCGCGCAGAGGCGCAAAGTAGGAAAGGCGCAAAGGAAGAAAGTAATCAGAGTGTGGTTTAAATCGCTGAAAACTGCTGTAATCAAAAATCTCTACTTTTTAACAGCTTTAAGTAACCGATTCAAAATCAATTTACCATTAGGTTGAGTTACTTGAACACGAATAAAATTCGGATCACTTGGTTTCCAGATAACTTGGTATTTCATGCCATTATTATTCCAAGTATAAACTTGACGTTGTTTAGTACCGGAAGCAACAGCACCAGATAAGTTAATGTTATTATTACTCTTGAGATTTTCGCCATTATAGTAATAAACATTATTGTCAAAAGATAAAGTCACTTTCCACTCTTTATCACTAAATTCACCGGCTGGATAATTAAACTTTTGTACAGCCATTGCTTGACTAGGAATAGCCATATCAATAATTGCAGGGGTAGAAATTCCCAAAATTGCCGATAAAATGATAGCTTTGTAGTTCATAATTCTCTTCTTTGTAAACCTAATATGATCTGGTTGTGTGTTTAGTCGTGAGCGAAATTATTGACGTTATGCAGTAGTTTCTTCTTTCTGGGAACTTCTGGAATTAAACAACTTAGGGAAGAACAAGCCAGAATTTTCTTTGTATTCCGCAAACTCAGGATATCGAGATAAAGATTGATCTTTTTTCCGCATATTGGGAACAAATATCATGGCTATAAATAACCCCTGAATCACGAAAGGTAGCCAATGTTGAGTTAATAGAGAAAAAGCCAAATAAATCAACACTTCTCCTAAATAATTAGGATTACGACATTTAGCAAAAAAACCTTCTGTAATTAATCCAGTTTTGTACTTGAGTGTATAGTATTTTTGAGCATCACTAGCAAAATGTAAAAACACTCCCGCAATATTCAAAGAAATAGCAACAGCGACTAATGGTAAAGGAGGAACAGTACCACTACTAATGAGAATGAATGGTGCTACCCAGTACAAACAAAGGAGAACAAAGGTAAGAATTCCTTGAGAAGTGGGAATTTCTTGCTCCCATTGCTTATCTGGAAATATGCGATCTTTTAGTAACCAAAGAAAACCATAAGTACCATGCAGGGAAAGATAAACCCAAGCTCCAATAGTAAAATTATGGTATAAAACCATGAGTCCTAAAATGATAAGGAATGTTAGACCTTTGTGAAAATTAATAGGATACTTGATTTTCATGTCCTGATTTTTCTTTAAAGGGCTGAAAATTAGGGAAAGAGATAGAGAGATAGTCCAGTTTTATCTACCTCTCTGACATCATTACTTCTTCGCAATTATCCACACTGCGTGAACAATACCCAAAATATAATTTTAACCACCGCTGATTTTAGCTTTGTAACCCAATTTTACCAAAATCTCTAAAATCTTCTGTTTGTGTTCTCCCTGAACTTCAATTTCGTTGTCTTTCAGAGTTCCACCTGTACCGCATTGGGCTTTTAACTGTTTTAATAAAGTAGCTAAGGTTTCAGGTTTGGTTTGAAACCCAGTAATAACCGTTACAGTTTTCCCCTTCCGTCCCGCGCGAGTGGCTTGGATTCTTACATTTTGCTGATTGGGGGGTAAGTCTTGGATTCCCCGTTCTACAGCGCGTTCCAGTGCGGGTAAACTACCGTTACCAAATTCTTGGTAGACAAAGCCTTTGTCAGATTTGGGATTAGCCATAATATTTAATGCAGAAAAAATAGATTTTTATTCTAAACAATTTTAGCCTAAGCGGGGGTAATCGGATATATAATTGCTACATGATAAAAGCAGCAAAAAAATTCAATTATGAACTATTTTTTTTATTTCGATAATCTTTGACAGTCAGAAGTTGCCAACTAGAATTTTGTGAAAGTTCCAGAACCCATTGATGATAATCAAATAGACTTTCTCTATGTCCAACACTAATAAATGTTGTTTTCGTCTCTTGTAACTGTTGATATAAATTCTCTTCATTCTTCAAATCCAAAGCACTGGTCGCTTCGTCTAAGATAGTAAAGCTAGGATGAGTCACTAATAGGCGTGCAAAAGCCAGGCGTTGTTGTTCTCCTAGTGATAATATGTTTTCCCAAGGCAGCTCAGTATCAAAACTATCAATTCGACTGAGCAAGTTTTGCAGGTTCACTTTTTGCAATAGTTCTTTGAGTTCTGCATCGGTCATCTGACGATTTCTATTAGGATAAAGCAACTGTTCGCGCAAAGTTCCTAAAATAATGTAAGGACGTTGGGGTAAAAACAACAGGTCTTTTAGAGAAGGTCGCACTAAACGGCCAGTTCCTGCATTCCACAAACCGGCGATCGCGCGCAATAGTGAACTTTTACCGCGACCACTAGGGCCGACAATCAATAAACCTTCTCCCGGTTGAACAGACAATGATAAGTCTTCAACGATTACCTGCTCATAGTTAGGCGTTTGTAAGGTAACATCCTCAAAAGCCAGACGATTTTCTTCTATGGTTTTAATAGTGCTGACATTCTCAGGTTGTTTGGTAACAACTTCTAAAGCATCCGAGAAATAAGCTAAACGCTCAACATAACTGGAAAATCTTCCAGAAGTTCCAAATTCATCAATTAATGTTGCCAGACCATTAGCAAACATACTGCAAGCTATAACTGCTTGGTTAACTTGTCCAAAATCAATTTCACCTCGAATATAGGCAGGTGCAAATATTAAAAACGGAAACAATTGGATTACAGATCGATATCCTCTATTAAAAATGTCTTTATTTTTTTCCCAATTAATTTTACTTTCAGAATTTTTCAAGAGAGTATTAAATCTGCGGTCAATTATATTTAATTCTTGGCTTTCTCCTTGGAAAAAAGCTATAGATTCAGCATGATTCCGAACATGAGTTAGGCTGTAGTTGTAGCTTGCTTTAGATTCAAGTTCCTCTTGCGTAATCTTATCTAATTCTTGACTCATATAAGCAGCAATCAGATTACCTATAATAGTATAAGTAAGTAGAATTGCTACTACTAGTTTGGAAATTGACCAAAGAATTATTAAAAAAGTTGTCATTTCCAGGACTTTTTCCAACAAAGTAGCAGAAAAATTTAGAGCAGTCCTGGCAATAGGTTCGATTTCTTGAGATAGACGTTGGTCTGGGTTATCGATATCGGAGCTAAAATTGATTTTATAATAGGCACGATTGCTAAAATATTTTTCTAAAATCTGCTTGTTGAGCCATTGATACCAATCAAGGGCAATTTTTTTTCTGACAAATTTAGAAAATCCTGTTAAGAGGGTGATTAAGAGCAGCCCAAAGGCGTAAAGTGCTAACGTCTTAACAAATTTAGAAATATCTTTATCTTGAACAATAACATCGACTAAATAGCGATCAACAAAGCTATTAAAGGCAGTTATGCCCACAAGCCCAATTATTAATAAAATGAGGAGAACAAGCATTCCCCATGCCTGAATCACATCTGAAAATGCTCTTACACCTGGCTCTGTTGGAAACCAGTAAGGGGCGGCGATCGCTTTTACAGCCACCCAAAACTGAGTAAAATTAGCAAGGAAAGCAGTATTTTTTGAAGCTTGATTATAAATAACTTGATTTTGCATATTATACATCTTGCAAAAATAATATTTTACTATTATAAATTATTATGAAACTTTGTTTTATATTTCATAAGGTATAGCTATCAAATAAGAAAAATACATTATTAATATTGATATTTATGGCTCTTGCGTTTGTTTTATGGTGGTTGAGGATTGATTATCACAAAACCCTTACGGGGTTACGGGACAAGGGTTATAAACTATAATGCCCATATTTTGAATGAAATGCCGACACAATAAGGTTTTCAAGGATTCTGAACTAGGTTCTCCATAAAAAGTACCGAAGAACCTAAAAAATTATGAATTCCAAACTTTAGGATTGATGATGTAAGGTGGCTTCTCGCCCTGAAGCACTTGCAATATTTGGTTAGCTGCGGAAAGTGCAGCAGCCATACCAGCTTCAGGTGTAACTCCAGCTAGATGAGGTGAGAAAATTACATTGTCAAACTCATATAAAGGATTATTAATAGCTGGAGGTTCTGGCTCAAACACATCGATTGCAGCTCCTGCTATTAATTTTTCGCGTATAGCTGTAACTAAATCTGGTTGGCGAACTACCTTTCCACGAGATGTATTGATTAGAAAAGCAGAAGGCTTCATTTTCTTAAAAGCTTCTAGATCGAACATTTCACAAGTCTCATCAGTTAGCTCAGGATGCAAAGATACAAAGTCAGATTCAGTAAGTAGGTAGTCTAAATCTTGTACTAAAGTTGCTCTGACGGCATCTGCTTTACCGCTTGGAACATAAGGATCGTATGCTAAAACTCGCATCTGCAATGCTGTACTACAAATTTTCGCAACAGCACTACCAATCCTTCCCAAACCAACAATACCAAGAGTTTTTCCTTCTAATTGAATGGGTTGTACCTGATTACGAATTAAGTAGTTTCCTGCTTTGACACATTGATTGAGAAAAGTTAGTTTTTTAGCAAGTGCTAAAATCATGGAAAGTGTGTGTTCTGTCACAGCCGTTGTTGACAAGCCAGGATTATTAACTACCACAATTCCCCGTTTTGTTGCAGCAGCAATATCAATTGCATCAGTTCCAAATCCAGAAGTACTAATAACTTTTAAATTTTTTGCCAATCCAATTGCTTGGGCATCTAATTTAGTAGGATAACGGACAAATACGCCAGATACATCTTGAATAGCTTCATGGATTTGATGCTGCTTTGGTTCTTTGATAATCTCGACATTAGTGTATTCTGCGAGCAGTTTTTCACCTATCTCATCATACATTTTACCAATTAAAAGAACTTTATGATTTTTAGTCTTGCTTGGGAAATTTTGGGGGGGGTAAATAATTGTCATGTTAATTAACCTTAATTTGTTTGATACAAAGATGCTTTAGACTCAAGATTTTATGAATGAAATTGCTGAGATAATTTCATTGTTTTTGTCAGCAAAAGAGAATTAGATGAGGATGAATCTAATAACTGAAAAAAGGTTTCAGCTATAGTAGTTAAAGGGTCAATTGCTTGAATAGAATCAATTCTATTAAACTTGAGATGTTTGGCGAGAATATGAAATTCTGTACAACCAGAAATAAAGGAACGAGTATTGTATTTATCTAACAGTTTTTGAACATCTTCAAGAATTATTAGGGGGTTTTGTCCTCGTTTTAATACTTTAAAAATCATCTCATGAATCAAGTGATAATCTTTTTCATCTGGAGAAATAATCATATTTGCAGCAGTACAACCTTGCTCAAACAATTTTTTCTTGTAAGTACCTGAACCTGCAAGTAAAAGTGCAGGTTCATCATGTGCTTGTAGTTGTTGATCAGCAATTTTAATTAAAGAGATTACTTTATTAGTCTGATGCTCTGGTAGATGAGCCAAAGCATAATGAGCAGTACAACAACCAATCACTATGCGGTCTACTAATTGATTCAGTTTTTCTAAATGTATTTGCACAAAATCAATGAATTCTCTTTCATTTCCGCTATGCACTGAAGTCGTGCGATCTGGTGCAGCAGGAAGTGAGAAAACGATAACGTTGGGTGCTTCTTGTTCGTTGTCTATATACTGGTTGTATTCATAAATAGTTTTGAGAAATTCAATAGTAACTACAGGCCCCATTCCGCCTAAAATTCCCAGCACGGGTAGTTTTTTATTCATAGTTTTTCTCCAAATTTGCAATTCTTTATTTGTATAAATTACTAAAAATTAAAATTTGTGGCGAAAAGACTGTTATCTTCTTGACAGGCTTTATCTGTGTGATCGCACAGATGTAATAATGGTGTGTCAGGAGATTTGACTACTTCTTCTAGAAGAGTTTCTAACAACTTTATCATCAATGAAATACGTTCGTTAGCGAATATATCTGTGTTGTAGATTAACTTCAAATATAATTCCGCTTCGTCCACAAAAATGAACTCTAGATCAAATTTAGCAGTAACAAGTTCCTGCTCAAGGGTATTAACAGCAATTCCATCTATTGCTAGGTCTACATTTTGATTATTTTGCAGAACAACTACAACATCAAATAAAGGGTTACGGCTAGGATCGCGTTTAAAATTTAAATCTGATACTAGTTTATCAAAAGGATATTCTTGGTTATCATATGCCTCTATTGTGGTTGTTTTCACTTTTGCCAGTAAAGTAGCAAAGCTATCGTCTACTGTTATTTGATCGCGCAAGACTAAAGTATTAACATAAAAACCTATTTGTTCTTCTAAATCGGGATGATTTCTTCCAGCAATGGGAGAGCCTACTGTAATTTCATTCTGCTCGGTATAGCGAAACAGAAAACCTTTGACTAATGTTAGTAAGCCCATAAATAAACTAGCTTCTTGAGTCTTAGTTAATAACTCAAAATCCTTGATGAATTCTTGATTTGGCTTCCAGATAACCACAGAACCAGAAAAACTTTGTACGGCTGGTCGAGTATAATCTAAAGGTAAATCAAGCGGTGCTGGAGCAGGAATCAGTTTAGGTAACCAGTAATCCCTTTGTGCTTGCAATTTTGGTGTTTGGAGTTGCTGATTTTGCCAGGAAGTGTAGTCTTTATAATGAATTCTTAGAGGTGGGGGTAATTCTACATTCTCTTTTCCATAGGCATGATAATGTGCAGTAAAATCTTTAATTAAAACGCCTGCTGACCAACCATCTGAAATGATATGGTGCATATTGAATAGGACTATATTACTCTGTTGACTCAGCTTTAGTACATTAATCTTGAGTAGAAGACCGGATTCTAAATCAAAAGTAGTTTTGGCATTGTTACGAATAGCTTCAGCAATTTTTGCTGCTTGGTTTTCATCATCTACTAAGTCTATTTGATTGACTGCAAAATCTACCTGTTCGTTTACTATTTGACGAGGTTCGTTATTGATTAAAGTAAACGTAGTGCGTAAAATTTCATGGCGTTCTATCAATTTTTTAAAAGCATTTTCAAAGGCAGAAATATTTAAATCACCATTGAATTGATAAGCACTGGGCATTCCGTAAGCATAATGGTTATGATCAAGGAATTCTAAAGCCCAGAGACGGCGTTGTCCATGAGACATGGGATAAGATGCTTGTGGAGTTATCGCTGGTATGGGTTCTTGATAGTTAGATTGAGCTTTAGATATTAAAGCTGCTAATCCAAGAATTGTGGGAACTTTGAAGAAATCAGCTAATTTAACTAATACATTTAATTCTTTATGGACGTGAGTGACTACTCTAGAAAGGAGCAGAGAGTGTCCGCCGATTTCAAAAAAGTTATCAAAAATTCCAATGGGATGTTTAGTGAGAATTTTTTCCCAAATATGGACTAGCTTTGATTCTAAAGTATTACGCGGTGCAGTATAAGAGACTTGTGTTAATTGATCTGTTGGCTTGAGAGCGATGAGCGATCGCAAGTCAAATTTGCCATGTTTAGTTAAGGGAAATTGCTTTAAGAAGATAAAGGAACTAGGAATCATGTAAACTGGCAAATATTTAGCTAAAAATTCTCTGATTTCAGAAAATTTTATATCTTTATCAGTTTGACAATAAGCAGATAATTGAATTTGGTTATTTACCTCTATAGGTAAGACAATTGCTTTCTCAATCTCGGCATAGCGGCTAATTTGGTATTCAATTTCTCCTGGATCTACACGATAGCCATTGACCTTAACTTGATTATCTTTTCGCCCTATAAATTCAATCACACCTGGAGCAATTTGTTTACCTAAATCTCCCGTTCTAAAGAGAATTTTTTCTGAATTTAAAAAGTTGGGTTGAAATTTTTCTCTGGTAATTTCAGGAAGATTACGATAACCAACTGCTAATGCTGCACCTTCTACGCAAATTTCACCGATTACGTGCAGAGGTACGGGGTGATTGAATTCATCTAAGACAAATAATCGATTGTTATGGAAAACCTGACCAAGAGGTACGTCTGTATTTAAGTTGTCGTCTATTGTATATTGAGATACTCCTACACAAGTTTCTGTAGAACCGTAGACATTGCTGACAATTTCAGCAGGGAAGCGTTTCCGTAAAGCGATCGCAGTTTCTCGGTCTAATTTTTCTCCCCCGCAAGAGATATATTTTAAAGTGGGGATAGTTTCTTCGGGTGCGAGTACAGCTAAAATTTCTCGGTAAATAGATGGTGTTGTGTGCAGTACATTGATTTTGTTTTCTTGTAAAAATGAAACTAAATGCCCTATATGCTGTACTTCGTACATATATAAAGCAGCACCTATGGTTAAAGGTAGGAAAATATTACGAAAAGATGGGTCATGGGTGACAGGTGCAGTGAAGATATAACGCCATTCAGGATGTTTATTTAAGTTAAATGTCAGTCGTAAACTCCGAATTACATTCAAAATAGAAATGTGACGACCCATGACTCCTTTAGGGTTTCCGGTAGAGCCAGAAGTGTATAAAATATAAGCAATTTGGTTAGTGTCTGGTTGGAAATTAGGCTCATTTATGTCAAAATCCGTCAAAATATTGTCGATTTTATCTAAGCAGATTGCTTCGATTTCTTGGGGTAATTGGGAGATAAAATTACTCTCGGTAAGACAGAGATGACAGCCACTATCTTTTAAAATAAAATCGATGCGACTGCTAGGATATTGGGGGTCTATCGGCACATATATCGCCCCGGTTTTAAAAGTAGCCAGAATGGCGATAATTAAGTTTTGATTGCGTCCGATTGCGAGTGCGATCGCCTTCCCCGCACCAAGGTTATATTTCTCACGTAAGTAATTGGTTAAACGATTTACCTTCTCATTCAATTCTCGATAGGTAAGAGTCTTTTCCTCAACTATTAATGCAGGTGCATCGGGTGTAGATTTAACTTGAGCAATAAAGTCATCAATGATTGTAGAATTTTGGGGTAATTCTATTGTTGAACCTGTTAATTTTGCCAATAATTCTTCCTGTTGCACTTGTGTTAATAAATGCAACTCAGACAGTAAAATATTGGCATCTTTAATTACACCCTGCATCAAAATTTCAAAACTTTCTAGAAACTGTTTGATAGTTTCCGGCTTAAACAGTTCTGTATTGTAGTTGCAGTAGATAATCAGTGCGTCATTGACTTCGATGAAATTAAAGCCCAAATCGAAAGGAGTGTAACCAATTGGCTCTGGTGGTAGCGATACGTTCAGTCCTTCAAATTCAGGTAAAGTTAATTTAGGGTCGAGATTGAAAGAGACTGAAATCAGGGGAGAACGCGAAAAATCTCGTTGTAATTGTAAGGCTGCTAATAATTCTTCTAAGGCGTGAGTTTGGTGTTTAAAAGCGGCTATGAGTGTTTCTTTGGTGTGACGAAGATGTGTAACAAAAGAAGCAGTGACATCTGTCTGGATACGAATCGGTAAAAATTGCGAACAAAAGCCAACTAATTTTTCGCTTCCTTCGACTTGTCGTCCAGAAATGGGAATACCAATTACTAAATCATCATGACCGGAAATGCGCCGCAAAAAAGATGTGTAAGCAGCAAACATTGTCATAAATAATGTTGCTTGATTTTTGCGTCCTACAGTCTGTAAATTTTGCCATAGTTGAGGAGCAATAATTTTACTTTCTCTACCGCCTGTGTAAGTTTTGACAGCAGGACGAGGAAAGTCTGTAGGAAGTTCAAATATGGGGATTTCTCCCTCATAAGTTTTTAACCAAAAATCACGATGTTCTTGCATTTGTGGACTTTGCGCTTCTTGCTGTCGCAAAGCTAAATATTTGCGAAACTGCATTGGTGGCGATAAAGATTCTGTAGCAACACCAATTTTTGCTGAATAAAGTTTGCCGAGTTCATTCAAAATTAGCCCTAGTGACCAACCATCTGCAACAATATGATGAGTTTTTAAAGTTAGCAGATAATGTTCAGGTGCTAAACGCATCAGCACAGCCGCAAATAAAGGAGCAACACCCAAGTCAAAAGGCTTTTGCGATAACTCAGTTCTCAATACTAAAGCAGTTGCTTCTGGGTTATCTTCATCCATCAAATTGATTAACGGTAAGTCAATTGTGACACTACTGATTACTTCCTGTAGTTCGCCTTGTTCTAATATTTTGGTTCGCAACGCTTCGTGGCGATTGACTACTTCATTAATCGCTTGTTGTAAAGATGAAATATCTAAAGCACCACGCAATTCTAAGGAAGTAGTCACATTATATGATGCTGAAGCGGTTGTATCTAATTCTGCCAATAGCCAAAGCTGACGTTGCGCTTCACTGGTAGGAAATTGCTGATTTAAATTATTCCTAGCATCTTCATCTTCAGTGCGATCGCTTGCTTCTCTTTTCTTTGTTTGTGGTGGTTTAGCATTTGCGAAAAAACCTGCTTGTCGCAGTTCTATAATCGCTTCTTTGACAGCAGCTACTACTTTATTTATATCCTCATTGGTATGGCGAGTTGAGAGAAAACAAACTCGTTTTTCCCATGTATACACACCTTTGAGATTTAATAAGTAGTAAAAAAGTGGTAATTCGATAGGTTTGAGGAAAATACTATAAGCACCAGAAGATTCAAAGCGAAACAAAGAGCCAAAATGAACAATGCGGATAGGAATTCCTGTTTCTTGAAAGAACTGATTAACCTCAATAGCTAATCGATTAGTTAATTGATTGACTGTTTCTTGAAGCGTTGCGCCTTGTTCACGTAAATGTAAAAGCACTGCCCGACAAGCAGCCAAAGCTAAGGGATGACGACAGAAAGTACCACCATAAGCAGTTAATTCTGTTTGCGGATGGGAATCATCTCCATAACTCCAGAAACCGCCATCAACTGTGTCTAAGAAATCTGCTTTACCGCAGATCATACTGATAGGCAAACCACCACCGATCGCCTTACCATAAACTACTATATCTGCCTCAATCTCAAACCATTCCTGCGCTCCTCCTGGAGTAATGCGAAATCCAGTAATAATCTCATCAAAAATTAGGGCAATTTCTTTTTGTTGAGTCAATTTACGTAATTTTTGGATAAATTCTTTAGGCTGTAAATCTGGTTTACGGCTCTGCACAGGTTCTACTAAAACTGCTGCTAAATTATCAGCTTGCTCTGCAATTATTTCTAGACTTTCTTCCGCTCCATAGGTAAGAACTATAACATCTTCAACCATTCCTGATGGTGTACCAAGACTCAATGGTTCAGCTGTTCCTACTTCCTCGCCAGCGCGGGCTAAAATGCCATCAAAAGTACCGTGATAAGAACCAGCAAAAATCACAATTTTTTGGCGTTTTGTCCGAGAACGAGCAATACGAACTGCTGCCATAATCGCTTCTGTACCAGTATTACTAAAAGCGACTCGTTCTACACCTGTCATTTCACAAATTAAAGCAGCTGTTTCTGCTGCAATATTAGACTGCATTCCTAAACCAATTCCGTGTTGCATTTGTTGCTGAATTTCTGTCAACACAAAATCAGGACTATGCCCAAAAAAGTTAACTCCAAACCCCATCGCTAAGTCGATGTAATCATTGCCATCGATATCACGAAAATATGCACCTTGGGCTGATTCTGAAACGATGGGATACTGAAATTCTTTTAAAGCCATACGGAAGTCAATAGTAGGTTTCACATCAACCATTGTCTTCCGGCTGTTTTGCGAATATGCCTTGGATTTTGCTGTTCTTTGATTATAAACAATCTCTAATTTTTGGATGAAAGCTTGCTGTTGTTCGGTTAAAGATTTACTCTCTGTCAGTTTTAAAGCTAGTGGATTCAAATTTGGAGAACTAATTTTTTGGGTAGGGGGTGTGGTTTCTGTTTTGCTTGTTTTAGGAGTAGGCGCAGTTTCTGTTTGAATCAACAAAACTTCTGGTGTATTGCTTGGTGCAACAGGTGCAGATTGCAGTATTTCTAATTGCTTGATAATAGTTTTTTCATGAATATCTTTGAGTTCTTTCAAAGATTGCAATTGAGCCATCATCAAAGCTTCTTTGCCAGAGGTTGGTGTTGATACAGCTACTGTTTTTGATTGGTGATCAATAGCACTTTCAGGAGAACTGGAAGCAATAATTAACTCTTGTCCATTGTAGATGCTGATATTATTTTGTTGAGAATAAATATCTGCATTGACAAATCCACAACGTTTTAAAGCAGCACACCAACTTTCTCCACTTAGCAATGGAGTATCTAAACGTAACTCTTTATCTTGAAAACGCCACCATCCGGGTGTGAGTCCAAAAGTTAAATCAAGCCATGAATTATTTTCTACTGTTTCTAGTAATACCAAGTAACCACCAGGTATTAGTAGTTCTCGAATATTATTGAGTGTTTCTGTAATATTTCGGGTACTATGAAGCACGTTAGCAGCAACAACTATGTGATAGGAATGCGCTGTTAACCCTTGAGAAACGGGTGATTTTTCAATATCTAATTGATTGAAGTTAAACTTATGCCTATTTTTAAATTTTTGCCGTGCTTTATTGAGGAGAACAGGAGAAAGTTCAGTGAAAAAATAAGTTGTATGATTGAGATTTAAATTATTAACAATTGCTTCAGATGTCGCACCTGTACCACCTCCCACTTCAATAATTTGGTAAGGGCGATCGCTACTAGAAAAATTATTTAAAATAGAGTTAATTGCTTGGGATACTCGTTGATTCATCAAACGAGATACAGGAGAATTGCCATATATACTTTCTGCATGGACAACTGAACCTGCTGGGAAAATTAACTCTAAAGGATCTATATTTCCTTTGAGAACTTCTGCTAAATTTTCTCCACAACGTTGTAGCATATCCAATTCAGGTTTTGCTGCTGGACAAATTGTTTGCAGATTCTCTATAGCTTCTGGTAAAGAAAAAGGCGTAGGTAGGCTTTTTACTATCCATACATTACCTTGATTTTGAATAATTCCAGTTTGCTCTAAAGTTTTTAAATAACGATTAACTAAAATATGATATTTTGAGGCTATGGGTAAGGTTTGTAATAAATCCTCTGTTGTCCAGGTGTCTGCTATACTTAGTCTTTTACCTAATACTTCTAAAGCTTTCAAGATATAAGCAACAGCAATTGGTTGTAATTGGGAAATCACCCACAGATAATTATTTAATTCTGACTCGGAATTAGATACTTGAACTGAGGTTTTAGTTAAAATATCATTTATTGCTGTTTCATCAGATGTATTTGATGGTTTTTGTTTAATATAATCAGATAGATAAATAGATATTTCGTCAATTGTTTGTAAATCAGTAAATAATTGATCTATCTTGACTTTTACGCCAAATTTTTCTTCAATTTTGCGAACAAAGTCGGTCAAAATAATCGAATCTGCTCCCAGATTTAATAATGTCTCATCATCTCTAATGTCATTTTCATCTTCTTTAAGTAGCAAAGCCAAGATAGACTTTAATTTATTACCGATTTCTTGCTGATTTTTTTTGATATTTGCAACTTTTGCTAAATTCATATTAGTCTCCATTAGCTCTCTTTCTAAAGGCACTTCTTTGGTCAAACTTGATTCTGATAAAACAGTAGATTTAAATTGAAAACGTTTTCTTTGAAAAGGATAATTTGGTAATTGGATATTTCTATAGCCATAATCTTTATTGAATTTTTCGGCGTTAAAATTAACTCCATTAATGTAGAGTTGGGCAAGTGCTGATAGCATCGTCTGCCAGTTATCCAAGCCTCTATTGAGAGAACTAAGCCATATAGCGTCATCGTTATAACGACGGCCTTGTTCTGCTAGTATTGGTCTTGGACCCACTTCTAAAAATAGGTTATATCCTTTGTTTAACGCCGTAATTAGACTCTGGAAATACTGCACTGCTTGACGGCTTTGTTGTCTCCAGTAACTTGCATCAGGCGCAGTTGTTAAAGGTTGTCCATCAATTCCTGAAACTAGTAGAATTTGAGGAGGATGATACGAAACCTCACGAGCAGCAATTTCAAAATCATCTAAGATTGACTCCATTAATGGAGAATGAAAAGCCCCATTTACAGATAGTAATTGAACGGCTATTTTTTGGCTTTTGCAGTTGGCGACAATCTCATCAATACTATTACTTTCCCCAGAAATCACAATTTGTTGAGGATGATTAATAGCCGCGATGGAAACTGTATTACCATAGTTTTGAATGAGAGCAGATACCGTAGCTTCATCTGCAAAAACTGAAGCCATTTTTCCTAGAGGTGCAGTTTGCATTAATTGCCCACGTTTAACAATTAATGCTAGACCTGCTTCTAAACTAAATACTCCTGCAATACAAGCTGCAACATATTCACCAACGCTATGGCCAATTAGTAAACTAGGTTTGATTCCCCAAGATTGCCACAACATGGCAAGTGAATATTCTAGAGCAAATATAGCTGGTTGAGCGTATGCAGTTTGATTGAGTAAATCTGTGCGATCGCCAAATAATATTTGTTGTAGTGGAAACTCTAAATAATTTCCTAAAATGTCTGCACATTGATCAATATATTGGCGAAATGTCGGTTGGGTTTGGTAAAGTTGATTACCCATACCCGCATAACAAGCTCCTTGACCAGTGAAAAGAAAGACTATTTTAGGGTATTTTTCTCCTGTAAAACGTCGATGAAAAATCCCATGATCAATATTTTTTTCCTCAGCAAAAGCTGCTAATCTTTGTTGCAACTCTGTCAATGTATCTGCAACGATCGCTAAACGTTCAGGTAAAGACGACCTACCAATTGCTGCACTATGACAAATATCTCCCATCTCTGGATGAGACTCTAAGCGGGTGTGAAAACGTAGTGCTAGTTCTTTTAAACCCGTTTCGCTATGAGCAGAAATCGTCAACAGATGGCTGGGACGTTGCAGTTTAATTTCTGGTATGTTGGCAGCAGGTGCTTGTTCAATAATTATGTGAGCATTGGTTCCAGAAAAACCGAAGGAACTGACTCCAGCGATACGGACTTGGCCATTGTTCGACCAGGGTATGGCTTGACTAGGAATTTTGATCGGGTATTCTTGCCAATTAATCAGGGGATTGGGTTCTTGGAAGTGGAGATGAGACGGAATCTCACCATGCTGGAGGGCGAGAATTGTCTTGATTGTGCCTGCTATCCCTGCGGCAGCTTCGAGATGTCCGATATTAGTCTTAACTGAACCGACGTAAAGAGGTTGCGATCGCTCTCCATACACAGCCGCGATCGCGTTCATCTCAATGGGGTCGCCTAAAGAAGTACCCGTACCATGTGCTTCTACATACCCGACTTCCTGGGGTTTGACTCTAGCATCAGCTAAGGCTTGACGAAGTAAATCTTGTTGGGCGGGGCCACTGGGAACTGTTAAACCGGCGGCTGCACCGTTATGATTGACCGCAGACCCCCGTAGTAATGCGAGAATGCGATCGCCATTTTTTTCAGCGACAGACAGGCGTTTGAGAACTAAAACCCCGCATCCTTCGCCCCGCACATATCCATTTGCAGCCGCATCAAAAGTCTTGCAGCGACCATCGGGAGACATCATCCCCGACTGACAAAGGTTAATCGTAATTGCCGGATCTAAGATGAGATTGACACCACCTACTAAGGCTATTTCGCACTCATGATTTCTCAAGCTGCGAATAGCTTGGTGAAGTGCAACCAATGAAGAAGCACAGGCTGCATCAATAGACATACAAGGTCCGCGGAGGTTGAGAAAATAAGATAACCTACCTGCTGCTGCACTTAGGGAGTTTCCTGTACCAAAAAAAGAATCAATTTCATCATACTTGCTTTTGTAGACTGTCATCGCGTGGTCAACACTAGTGATACCGACAAACACACCCACGCGATCGCCTGCTAAATTAGTTGGTGGTAAATTGGCGTTTTCTAACGCTTCCCACGCCACCTCAAGTAATAACCTGTGTTGAGGATCCATTGAAGTTGCTTCGCGGGAAGATATGGAGAAGAAACGGGCATCAAATTCTGTAATATCCTGTTGTAAAAATCCCCCATAACGAGTGTTCATTTTGCCAGGAGTAGGCTCTGGAGCATAAAATTTTGAGATATCCCAACGGCTTTGAGGAACTTCTACAATTGCATCAAGTCCAGCTTGACAAAAGTTCCAATAAGCTTCAGGAGAACTGATTCCTCCAGGGAAACGACAACCCATTCCCACAACAGCAATCGGCTCACTTTGTCTAGTTTCTAATTCAGTAATGCGAGCCTGCATTGCCTCCATTTTTGTGAGGGTTGTAGCTATTAATTTTTTATAATCTGTATTTTGAGCCATGCTTTTGTCCGCGATTTTTTGATTGTCTGGTAATATCTAATCCGGTTTTTCCCCTGAAAATAAAAGATAATCATCAAAAGCCATAAACCAACCTCTATCTCTCGACCAAGCCTCAAGACCTGGATTATCTTGCTGGAGATTGATCACTAAATCGTGTTTACTAATGCCTTTACTGGACTCAGCAAAGTAACGCACAGCAGCAGGCCAAACATATTCACTAATTGATACAGCTTGGATATTTACAAATCCATGTTTTTTGAGTTTTTCAACATAAATATTGCGGTCATATTGGTTAACAAAAGGAATACACATTTTCTTGCTATTGACGCGCAGCCAAAAGTCAATATTTCGTCCTACTCTTGGCAGACAATCAGCTAATGCTAACTTTCCACCGGGGCGCAAAACTCGAAATGCTTCCGCAAAAAAATCTTCACGAGTATTGAAATGAAAAGCACATTCTAAAGCTGTAACTTTATCAAAAGTATTGTCCTCACAAGGAATGTTAGTTGCCGAACCCACCTGAAGATTTATACGTTCAGATAATCCCGCCTTAGCTACTCGTTCTTGAGCAATTTCTACTTGTATTTCTGTCGTATTTATCCCAGTAATTGCATCTACATTGTTTTCACGCACCCAGAGTATATCTTGTTCAGCAAAACCGAAGCCGACATCTAAAACTTTGTCTCCAGGGCTAAGTTTGGCAATTTCTCCCAATTTCCGGGCTAAAGCAGCACAGGCTCCGTTATAAGTCGTTTCCTCTTGCCAATAGCCAAAGTTGAGCCATTGGGGAACATTGGGATCGTGAAGATCACACTCTCGTTTAGCTATCCTAGTATAAAGTTCAGATACCTCAAATTTATCTCGTAAAAACCAAAGTTCTTGAAGTGGATTCTGGATAAATTCTTTGATGATTATCCAGCGATTGCGCCATTCATAGTTGAAGGGGATTTTACCAATATTTTCCAACACTTTACTCTCCTATTTATCAATTAAAAATTTTTGACGCACTGAAATTTAGCTTTAATATTTAATCACCATATTCTTCAAGCTCCGCTAACTTTTGATTAAGTAGTATAGCCAACTCATCTTCATTGAGACTTTCATAAGGATTGACAATCTCACTAGATTCATTTGATTTTATCTCAAAATCAACAGAATCTGCTAACACTTCTTTCTGCAAATAAATGTTGAGACTCGCAATATTAGGATAATCAAAGATTATAGATGTAGGTAAAGTACAAGCTAAATTACTTTGCAGCCGATTTTTAAATTCTAGTACCATTAACGAGTTTAAACCCAACTCTAAAAATGAGGTGTGGTGAGGAATCACACTACTAGCAGATAATCCGGTAACTTCGCGTAAAATTTGCTCAATTCCTTGCGATAAATTTTCTGCTCGCTCATCTATAGATACAGACTTTAATCGTTCTAATAATTTTGCCTCTTTGCTATCTGCTTTAGTTGTAATTACTTCGGCAAAGAATGGTTGATTAATGTTAAAAGCTTGATTAAAAGTAGACCAATCAATATCAAGAATAATTCCTTGATCAACGTCGCTGAGAATTAAGTCACTGAGATATTTGATAGCGGTATCAGAAGGCATACTGTGAATACCCCAATTAGCAAAACGTTGTTTTTCAATTTTATTCCCTGTATCCCATGCGCCCCACTTGATACTAATACCTGGTAATCCTAAACTTTGTCGTTGCTGTATTAAAGCATCCATAAAAGCATTAGCAGCAGCGTAACTACTTTGTCCCGGTGAACCTAGAATTACAGCAGCAGAAGAAAAGGCTATGAAAAAGTCTAAAGATAGATTGCGGGTGTAGCGGTCTAATAATAAAGTGCCTTCCACTTTGGGACGCATAACATTTTGATATTTTTCCCAATTTTGATTAGTTAAAAGCCCATCATCAAGGACAGCTGCCGCGTGAATGACTCCGCGTAAGGGGGGTAAATCCGCGCCAAAACGGGAGAATAGCTGTTCCGTATCTGCGGCTGAGGTAATATCAGCATTGACAATTGTAATCTGTGTACCATTTTTAGTTAATGAGGCGATCGCTTCTGGTTGAGATTTGACATGGCGACTACACAAAACCAAATGGCTAGCTCCCATTTGTGATAACCACTGAGCCATGAGCAAGCCAAGTTTACCCAAACCACCTGTAATTAAATAAGCTCCCTCTTTGCTAACTAATTGCTGTTTTTGGGCTGCGGGAATTGTTGCAGATACTAACCTTGCTCCATAACGGTTTCCTCGGCGTAAAGCTAGGCATGACTCACTGCCTGATGTATGAAATTCGTTGAACAAAAATTCAGCTTCATGAGATTCTACAATTGCTGGTAAATCTAAACATACACAACGAATTTGGGGATATTCATGATTAATTACTGCTCCTAATCCCCAAAGCGGAGATTGTTCCGGTTGCAAATAAGTTTCAGATAAAACTCGATTCGCACCACGAGTTACTAACCATAAATCAGGTAATTTTTTCATATTACTAGTAATAGTTTGAATTAAATACAATACAGCATTACAACTCTTGTAAACTGTATCTGCACTTGCTTCATTAGGTACAGTTTCCCAAGCAAAAATCACACCCGTAGGAAATTCACCCGATGGATATGCTTCTTGATATAAACGTTGAAAATCAGATTTCCGAGATGGATTGATGACAAAACTTTCTAGAGAATGACGTTTATAATCATCACTAAGTTCTACAGTAATAACTCTTTCTCCAGCTTTTTGCAATAAATTAATCGACTGATACAAAGCTGTGCTAGGACGTACAAACACTAACCATGAATGTTGAGAGTTTCCTGTAATAGTTGAAACTGAATCAAGCTTTTGCCATTGCACCTGGTAAAAACAATTATTTTCAGTTTCTTGCCATAAACGTTGTAAAACTGCTGGATTAATCCGCCGTGCTGTTAAGTCTGTAAACCGAGCGCAAAGCTGTTCTTGCTCATCATAAACCTCTACATCTACACAGATTTCACCATCAATCTGAGATTTAATCTCAATGTGCGTCCAAGCTTGAGTACCAGGATTGCCAAATAATTCTAGAGAAGAGAAACCATAAGGTAAATGCAATTCCTGACCGTGAATTTCTGGGAAAGCCGCGCCAATACTTTGTAAACAAGCATCTAAAAGCACAGGATGCAAACAATATCGCCGATCTACCAAACTGCGATCGATACTAATTTTAGCCTGAGAACTACTGCTAAAATACCTGAGTTCTTGAATAGCCTGAAAACGCTGACCATAGCTAATTCCCATCTGCTCATAAAACTCATAAAATCTGGCTAGATCTACAGATTCCCTTCTTTCATCCTTTGCGTCTCTGCGTCTGTGTGTGAGCTTTTCATGTCTTTCATTAACGTTAATCTCACCCGTAACATGAAGTACCCAACTATCTTTTGCTGAATCACTACTAAATATCTCAAAACTATAGCCAGACGACTTCTTAGACTTAAAAATCAGTTGCAATTTAGTTTGAGATTGAGATAAAACTAACCCCTGATGAATAGCAACATTTTGAATAATCGCCAAATCATCAGTAAATATTTGCCGACTAGCTACTAAAATCGTTTCAATAAAACCCGTAGCCGGAAACAAGATTTTTCCAAATACCTTGTGTCCTTCCAGATAATCTGGATACTCAGAACTTATCTCTCCTTCAACAATAATTTCTCCTGTAGCTAGCTTTTTAACCTCATGAATAAAAGGATGCAGTTTAGTCTTAATATCACTTACAAAAAATTGTGGATTTGATAACCAATAACGTTCTCGTTGAAACGGATAAGTAGGTAAAAGAACCCGCTGGACTTGCTTAAATACCTCTGTCCATTCTATAGAATAACCATTAACAAAAAGTGTTGCTAAACTTCTGTACATCTGGGCTTGTTCATCTTGTCCAGGTACAATGCTGGGTAGCCATAATATTTCTTTGCTTTGAGAATTTAGCCGCGCCATACCTAATAACACAGGCTTTGGTCCTAACTCCAAAAAATGGCGATAACCACTGTCAATTAACAATTTAAATCCTTGACCAAAATGTACAGTATTGCGAAGATGGCGCAGCCAATAACCGGCAGTAGCAATTTCTTTGCCAATTGGTTTACCTGTGACATTACTAATAATATTCAGGCTTGGTTCATGGAAAGAAACTTGCTGTAACATCTTAGCAAAATCATCAAGGATTGGCTCCATTAAAGGAGAATGAAAAGCATGAGATACTGCCAAACGTCTAGTTTTATAACCTTGCTCCATAAATGATTTCTCTAGTTGTTCAACAATTTCACTCAAGCCAGAAATAACATTAATTGCACCATTATCTGCGGCAATATTTACTTGATTTCCATAGGGAGTCAGATGATCGGCTACTGTTTGATAATCAGCATAAATTGCTGCCATTGCTCCATTATGCGGTAGTTCTCCCATCAAGCGACCGCGTTGAACAACTAACTGCAAAGCATCTTCTAAAGAAAAGACTCCTGCTAAACAAGCGGCGACATATTCACCAATACTGTGTCCTAAAAGGGCAGCAGGTTGTATTCCCCAAGATTGCCATAATTTCGCAAGTGCGTATTCCAGTGAAAACAGGGCTGGTTGTGTGATTTGAGTCTGTTCTAGCTGTTCACTATTTTGCAATTGAAAAATTAAATCTAAGAGCGACTTTCCTAAAATAGGTTGCAGAATGTTGTCACAAAGTTCCAGAGTATTTTTAAAGACGGGTTCTTGGTTGTAAAGAGTTTGTCCCATCCCTGAATATTGAGAACCTTGTCCTGAAAATAGGAAAACTACTTTTGTTTGAGTTTCTGATGTAATTGGAGTAATTAAATTATCAGAATCTTCACCTTTTTGGAAATCAGCAAGTGCTTTTTCGGCTGTAGTATTTGAGTCAGCCAAGACACACAATCGATGCCGGAAAATAGCCCTTCCTGTACTGGCAGTAAAACAAGTATCTGCGAAATTCACAGATTCATTTAAAGCGTATTGATAATTTTTTGCTAATTCTTTGAGAGATTTTTGAGAACGAGCCGAAAGCGGCAGGAGGTAAAATTTCTGCTCAGATGGCTGTGGAGAATTAGATGCAATTTCTCCAACAATAATATGAGCATTAGTACCACTAAATCCAAAAGAACTTACTCCAGCAATGCGTTCTCGTTGGCTAGGATGCCAGTTTTTTCCATGTACTGGAACTTCAAAAATCTGAGAACTCCAATCAAAACGGGGGTTGGGTTGTTGAAAGTGAAGATGGGGAGGAATTTTGTGATGTTGTAGGGCTAAAACAGTTTTAATTAACCCAGCAATTCCGGCTGCTCCTTCTAAATGTCCTAAATTAGTTTTGACAGAACCAATAATTAAAGGTCGATTTTGGAGACGTTTGCCAAATACCGCAGCCATACTTTCTAATTCAATCGGATCGCCTAAAGCTGTCCCAGTACCATGAGCTTCGATAAAATCTATTTGCTCTGGGTTGAGTTTCGCCGCCTTTAATGCTTGATGTAATAATTTTTCTTGAGCATCACCATTAGGTACAGTCAAACCACTACTTGGTCCATCGTGATTTACGGCTGTACTATGAACTTTAGCTAAAATGCGATCGCCATTTTTAACGGCTTGACTCAACCGCTTGAGAACAATCATCCCGCAGCCTTCGCCCCGTACCATACCATTAGCACTCGCATCAAAAGTCTTGCAACGTCCATCAGGTGCAAGCATATGGGCGCGACTTTCAATTAAGGAAATTACCGGAGTTAAAATTATATTCACACCACCTGCTAAGGCAATGTCACACTCACCATTACGCAAAGCATTGCAAGCTAGATGTACTGCTACTAAAGAAGAAGAACAAGCAGTATCAACTGTCATTGATGGTCCCTGTAAGCCCAGTACATACGAAAGACGACCGGCTGCTACACTCACAGAAGTGCCAGAACCAGTATAGGCGTTAATTGCTTCTGGTGCGTAACTCAACTGGGCATAGTCTTGAGTCATCGCCCCCACAAAAACCCCTGTTTGAGTGTTGCGTAACTTTTGGGGGTTTTGCCCAGCAGATTCTAAGGCTTGCCAAGTTGTTTCTAATAGTAGGCGTTGCTGAGGATCGATGGCGACTGCTTCGCGGGGGACAATGCCAAAGAATTCGGCATCAAATTGATCTATTTGCTCTAGAAATGCTCCGTAAGGAGAATAGATTTTTCCTGGTGTATCTGGATCGGGATGATACCATGCTTGCATATCCCAGCGATCGCTGGGAATTTCTCTGACTGCATCTTTCCCCTGTTCTAAAAGTTGCCAGAATGATTCCAAATCATTCGCACCGCCAGGAAATCGACAAGCCATCCCTACAATCACAATTGGATCTTCTTCCTGTTGCGGTTTTTCGGGGGTATATTTTTCAATTTGGATTTGGGGAACTTCTTGTATTAGTTGTTGTACAGGAGTTTGCACCTCAGAGGTAACTAAAATTTCCCGCAGGAGATAATCTGCTAAAGTTTCCACATTGGGAAACCGAAAAGCGATTGTTGTGGGTAGAGAGCAATTAAAATCTGTTTGCAGAAGATTGCGAAGTTCTGTGGAAGTGAGAGAATCCATCCCCATGTCAAAAAAGCCTTGTTGGGGAGATACTTCATGAGTTGATAGTCCTAATACAGTGCAAACTCGCAAACTAATTTGGCGGATAAGTAAATCACGACGCTGTTTTACAGGTATGGTTTGCCACTGTTCTAAAAGATTGGATGCAGTTTGAGATTTAGGTTTGATTTGGGGTAAGAAGTTTTGATAAAAGCTTTGATTAATGTATGGAAAACGTTGCCAATCAATAGCAATTACACCAGCACGTACAATTTGATTAAACAGAATTTTTTCTAGAGTATTGAGTGCTAAATCTGGTGCGATCGCATCATAACCTTTGGCTGCTAATCTTTCTAAGACATTGCGATCGACTGCTGCACCGATTTCGCTCCACGGCCCCCAGTTGATGACTGTAGCTGGTAAATTGTGTGCATGACGATAATAGGTAAAGGCATCTTCAAAGGCATTCGCAGCCGCAGCATTAGCTTGTCCCGCCGAACCAATGAGCGACACAGCAGAGGTATAACAAACAAAGAAATCTAAGGTATCGTTCAGGGTTAGTTGATGCAGTAGCCAAGTTCCTTTCACCTTGGGGGCGAGAACATAGTTGAAACGTTCTGGTGTCAGTCGCAGTAATGTTGTATCGTCTAAAGTGCCAGCGATGTGGAAAATTCCTCGCAACGGATATTGCGATCGGCATTCTTCTAGTAGGGCGTGCAGTTTCTCGGCATCTGTGACATCAACATCTTTAATTTGGATGTCTTCGTTAATGGATTGCAGACTTGCTAGAATTTCAGGATTGAGAGCTTTTGCACCACTGCGACTGCACAATACTAAATGGCACGCGCCATGTTCTATCATCCATCGGGCAGTGGCTAAACCTAATCCGCCTGTACCACCAGAAATTAGATAAAAGCCATCTTGACGGAAATTGATGTTTCCATCTGCTAATTTGCGCTCTACCAAACGCGGACAGAAGCGTTGTTCGCCCCGCAAAGCGACGCGGTTTTCTTGGGTGTTGTTGTGGATTTCTCTAAATAATTTTTCTCCTAAATCTTGTGCATGAGGATCTAAATCAATCGCTCTAAAATTTAGTTCGGGATGCTCTAGAACTAAGCTTAAAGCCATTCCTAATAAGGAAGATTGGGCTGGAGAAGTTAAGGTTGTGATTTCTTTTGCTGGTACAGACCCTTGAGTAACAAGAATGAGCGCGGGGGGGTTTTCTTGTTGTAATAATGCCTGAAGTAGAAATAGAAAACGTCTACAATGAATTTCTACAGCTTGATAAATTTCGCCTTCTATTTCTTGTAATGACCAGAGGTAGATGATTTCACGGGTTTCTGGTGTTATCAGGTTTTGTAATAGTGATAGGTAATCGTCGGGGTTATCGGGGTTAATGTCTTGAGGGGAGATGAGGGAACAAGTAATTCCTCGCTGTTGGAATGGGGTGATTAAACTGCGAGCAATTCCGTTAGTGTCAGCAAAGATTATTTCGCGCCAAGACACAGAGGCGCATAGAGAAGGAAGGCTGCTTTTGGCGATGATTACGCTTTGTTGTAATAGGTTCCGTGTCTTTGGATTGGTTGGTTCGATGATGTTAATTTCTGTAAATTGATGCTTGGCGAGTAGGTTTTGCCAATGTTCTGTATCTACTAATGGATAACCATTGCGGTGCGGATCTTGACTGCATAACCACCATCCTTCTGTTAACCCAAAGGTTAAATCTACCCAAGGACGCGCTCCGGTACTTTCTAATAGTATGAGTATGGCATTAGGAGCTAGTAAAGAACGGACATTATTAAGGGTTTCATTAATATCTGCTGTGGCATGAAGGACGTTAGCAGCAATAATAATATCAAAATAACTAGGTAGAAATCCTTGAGAAATGGGGGCTTTTTCTATATCTAAAGTTTGATATTTAATGAAGGGATAATTACTGAAATTTTCTTTGGCTCTGGTTAAAAAGCTAGAAGAAATATCGGTAAATGTGTATTCAATTTGTTCTGGAGGTAAATGTGGTAAAATTGCTGCGGTACTTGAGCCTGTTCCCCCTCCAATTTCGAGGATGCGTAACTGTCGATTTGTTGGTAAATTTGCTACTACAGTTTTAATTGTGGCTGCCAATAGTTCATTCATCAATTTAGCACCGGCCGCATCAGAATATACAGATGTGATCGCATTCAAATCGCCTTGGGGAAATAGTAATTCTAATGGCTCAATTTGGCGGCGCATTACCGCAGCTAAAGCCGAACCACAACGTTCTATCAAATTAATTTCTGCAAGGTAATCAGGAAATTCCCTACGTAGTTGTTGAATTGGTAATTGAGATGAAGATATAACAGGTTCTTTTGCTAATAACCATCCATCTTTTTGCTGAGTAATTATTCCTTCTTCAGCTAGAATTGCTAAACACCGCGACAATAAAGGACGATAAAAATCAACAACTCCACCTTGAGTAGCAATCTGTTCTTCTGGATAAATTTGACCTAATTGGGGTTGCCAGTTAAGCTCTTTTAAACCTTCCCATATATAACTTACGCTTAAAGTTTCCATTTCTTCAAGCAAGCGTTCATATTGGTACAATTTTTCAGCTAATTGCTGTTCTAATTGCTGGGGTTGAACTAGAGTTTTAATGGCATCAGGGTTTAGTAAATAATCTCTACCATCAGGTAACAATGATGCTAAAGTAATCCACTCCTCTATGTAAGATTGTGGTTGGATTTGATGGCGGATAATTTCTTGACTTTGAACTGATTTAAGTTCAAATCCTGTAATTGCTACTAGTAACTCACCTTGTTCTGAATAAATATCAATATTAGAGATAATATAGTTATTAGAATTTTTAGTTAGTCGAGCTGCACTGATGACACTAGCACCTGGGGACTTGAAGAATTGAAATTTAGCAATGCGGACTGGGACATAAGTTACAGATGATTCTTGCTGAAATAAAATTGCAGCGATCGCCTGAAAACAAGCATCCAACATTACTGGATGAAACTTATATTTTTCGGCTTCTAGACACTGAATTTGTGTTAACTTGATTTTAGCAAATGCACTATTTTTGCCACGTTGAAGCTTATTAATGATCTGGAAGCTACTGCCGTAATTAACTCCTGATTTTTGATATCTTTCATAAAATGAATTAATTTCCATCTGCTCTGGACAGTTAGCAGCTATTTGTTCTAGATTTTGGCGATTTGCATCTAGTATATTTAAACTATCAATTCCCCCGGTAACAAGTACATCCCAATTATTATTACTTTGCTGATATATTTGAAAACAATTTTGTTCAATAATTAACTGTAATGTATCCTCTTGTTCTTGCAGCAATAGTGCTTTTTGAAATTCGATATTTTCTAAAATTACAGCTTGGCTTTGTGCCGCTGCTAACGCCATTTCAATAAAAGCTGCACCAGGAAATATCGGTTTACCAAAAACTTGATGTTCTGTTAAAAATTCTGGGTTGTTCTGACTAATACTAGCTCGATATTGAATAGAAGAGAGGGGAGAGGGGAAGCGATCGCCTAATAAAGGGTGTCCAGAGCGATTTGATTTAATAGCATCTACCCAGTAGCGTTTGCGAATAAAAGGAGAACTGGGCAAACTAATTTTTTGTCCTGAGCAAGAGCGATGGAATTCTTGCCAATTAATATTTACTCCTCTTACATATAGTTCAGCTATGACTGTTTGGATTTGCTGATAATTACTGCAATCTTTTGCTAAACTACATAAGCAAAGGATTTCTTTTGCTGGTAATTTACTATGAACGATATTATTTATGGGCTGATTTCCAATCTCTAGAAATATTTGATAGCCCATCTGATGTAAGGTAAAAATCCCTTTTTCAATATTGTCTAGGTGATGTAGCTGTTGCAACCAGTAAGCAGCAGTTTTAATATAATTATTAGCAACCTCACCATTATTAGAAATTAAAGTGAGTTGTGGATTACGATAAGAAACTTCTTCAGCTACTTTTTGAAAAGCTAAAAATTCTTTTTCTCCACTTTGCTCGCTAAATAAATGAACGCGAGTTGCCACTAATTTAACTGCATCTCCAATCGAAAAAATTCCAGCTTGTTGAGCAGCAATATATTCGCCTAAACCATTTCCTAAAATTGCAGAAGGGCGGATTCCCCAAGATTTCCAGAGTTCACAAAGAGCATATTGCAGCGCAAATAATGTTGGGTGAACATATAAAGGATCGTTTATATCTTGATTGTTATCAAGTAAGTCTTCTATAGAGAAATTTAAATAGTTTTGAAATAGGTGATCGCATTGCATCAAAGCATCACGAAATACAGGCTCATTTACAAAAAGCTCTTTCCCCATCGCCGGAAATATAGTTCTTGCATCATTGCAAACGAAAGCGATTTTAGTATTTACTCGTACCTCACCGTAAATGATATTAGCTTCTCGGTCATTACCATTAACAAAAGCTCGAAGTTGTTCTTTAAAACTAGCAGTATTGGAAACTAATAAAGTTAATCGCTGTTTATGATGAAAACGACCTGTATTTACAGAAAAGGCGATATCAGTTAAGTTAACTTCCGGTTTTTGGTCAATATAATTAACAAAGTTAGCAGCCAACAGACGCAATCGTTCTTCATCTTTAGCAGACAGAGTTACCAGTACAGGAAATGTTGTTTTAGTTGGGGATTGTACTTGCGGAGGTTCACTCAATATTGCATGAGCATTTGTTCCCGATGCTCCAAAAGAACTGACTCCAGCCGCTTTTATCTTGCCATTGCCTTGAGTCCAGGGGCGAGTCTGTGTCACCACATGCAGAGGTATGCTATCCCAATTAATGTGAGGATTTGGTTTTTGGAAATTGAGATGTGCCGGAATTTCGCCATGATAGATAGATAATATAGTCTTGATCAAGCCAGAAATCCCCGCCGCCGCCGCTAGATGACCAAGATTTGTTTTGACAGAACCGATTAACAAAGGTTGGGATGGAGAGCGATTGACACATAAAGCATCAGCGATCGCTTTAATTTCAATCGGATCTCCTAAAGATGTACCCGTACCGTGAGCCTCGACATAATCAATAGCATCGCCGCTTAAATGAGCGTCAGCTAAAGCATCACGAATTAAATCTGTCTGCATAGGTCCATTAGGAACAGTAAAGCCGCCACTGGCACCATCGTTATTGACAGATGTTCCTCGAATTAACGCCCAAATGCGATCACCATCTGCTAAGGCTTCACTCAACCTTTTTAAAACAACAACTCCGCAACCTTCACCAATCCCAAATCCGTCAGCACTTTCGTCAAAGGTTTTGCACCTACCGTCAGCAGCTAACATCTGATTTCTGCACAAGGCGATCGGCACTTCCGGGGTGAGAATTAGGTTTACTCCCCCCACCAAAGCTTGCCGACATTCCTGGGAGCGCAAAGAACGGCAAGCTAAATGCACTGCTACCAGTGAAGAAGAACAAGCCGTATCGATAGCCAAACTAGGGCCATTGAGATTCAAAAGATAAGAAATGCGTCCAGCAGCAGCATTTATATGGTTGCCAGAGATATGATAAGCCCCTATTGTGCTATAATCTCCTCCCGGTGCAATCAGACGAGCATAATCATTGTTTGTGATGCCAATAAAAACACCGGTTTTGCCGATTCTGGCAGTAGGCGCAGCCATACCAGCATCTTCTAACGCCTCATAGCCAACTTCTAAAAGTAACCGTTGCTGAGGATCGATATGCAAAGCTTCTCTCGGTGCAATCCCAAAAAAGTGCGCGTCAAACATCGACACGTCATTGAGAAAACCGCCTTGAGATACATAGATTTTGCCGGGTTTACTACGATCCGAGTCATAAAAATCAGACACATTCCAGCGATCGCTAGGTACATCTGTGAGCGTATTACCACCAGCTTTGAGAAAAGACCAAAAAGCTTCAGGAGTGGAAATATTTTTACCAAAACGACAACCCAAACCCACAACCGCAATCGGTTCGCTTTGTTGAGCTTCAACAGCTTTTAATCTCTCCTTCGCTTCATTCAGTGCCTTAAACACCCTAGCTTGGACAGACTTATCGTTACTTGATATCTCCAACTCCATCTTTTCTCCTTCCCCTCTTCCTCTGCGTCTACCTAAGTTTGCTTAACGAGGGTTCCCCTCGCACCGCAACTTCTCTCTGCGTGAGCTAAAAAATTAAGAATTACCTAAAAAAGCCTCTAAATCTGCAAGCTCTTGTAAAAATAAATCCTGATCAACCTCCTCCTGAATAGGAACAACATTTACAGAAGCATAAACCTGCCAACCAAACACCTGTTCCACTAAATAATCAACTAATCTTCTAATGTTAGGAAAATCAAATATCAAAGAAGCAGGTAAAGCCACTTCCAATCCTTTCTCTAAACGATTTTTTAATTCAATCGAAAGCAAAGAATCAATCCCCATTTCTAAAAATCCTTGTTCGGTATCTGGTATCTGTTTATTTCCTAAAATTGTCCCTACTTGTTTGCCAATATATTCAAACAAATGTTGCCGACGTTCTCCTGGTGGAATTTCTTCTAGAAAACGACGTGTAGAGATTGACTGTTGAATTCCTTTAACTGAATTTTTGTATTCTCCTAATTTTTCAAAAATTGGTTTATTGCCTTTAGATTGATAAATATTTTTGAATCGCACCCAATCTACATCAGCTAGTAAGATTTGTGTTTTTCCAGATTCCATAATAGCGGTCATTGCTGCAAAAGCTTTATCTAAAGCAATTTCTTTCATACCAATTTGTTTGAGCCAATCTTCATAATCTTGAGAAACTATGCCATTTCCAGCTAATAATGCCCAATTCAAACTAGTAGCTGGTAATTTTTGAAGATGACGTAAATGAGCTAAAGCATCCATAAAATGACTAGCAGTATCGTATAAACCTTGCTCTTTAGCTCCCCAAATTGCACCTGCGGTAGAGAACAAAACAAAGTAGTCTAATTGAGTTGCTAAAGATAACTGATGCAAATTCCAAGAACCGCGAACTTTTGCCTGAAAAACTTCTGCAATATCATCTAATGTACATTCGCTTAATTTAGCTTTGCGTCCTGACACTCCGGCAAGATGGAAAATACCCCGGAGCGGATCAGATATTTTTTGAATTTTGGTAAAGATGCGTGACATTTGCTCAAAATCTCCCACATCTGCTTGACAAACTTCTACAGTTGCTCCCTTTTGTTCTAAAGTCTTGATATTTTGAATTATTTCCCCAAATTCTGCTTGTGAATCCCACTCTGCTCGTAGTGGAAATTGACGACGTGTAGTCAAAATGAGGTGTTTTGCGCCCAAATCAACCAGATGGCGAGCAAGTTGTAATCCTAGATGACCAATACCTCCTGTAATCAAATAAGTAGCTTGAGCTTGGATAGTGACTGGTTTTGTAGGTAGAGATTCCAGTGGGGAAAGACGCGCAACGTAAGCTTGACCTTTGCGGAACATCAGATGATCTTCGGTGACAGAGTTAGTCAATCCTGAGAGTAAAGCAACAAGATTTTGAGCAATATCGGCGTGGGGACAGAGGTCTATCATTCCCCCCCATAGTTCTGGTTCTTCTAGCCCCATCACGCGCCCCAACGCCCAAAGCGGAGACTGAGTAACAAAAGATGGCTGCTCTAATCGAAAGGGTTGACCGCCTTGGGTAACGAGGAATAATTTGGGAGGATGAGGTATTTTTTTAATCGCCTGGAGAAGATTTAAAAGATGGTGACAGCGATTGAATAAAGTAGACTCATACTGATCGCCCTCACCACCATTCACAAGATAAATAATTCCACGCCAACAGAGAGATGAAGCCAGCCGTGTTTCTAGCTCAGAGCTATTTTCTAAATTGGCGATCGCACAAGATCCACAATCTTTGCTTAGTTGCTGTTGAATTGCTAGAGCTAGATTATCTGTTTCACTATCGGTAAAAATTAGCCAATTACCCGAAATATCGCTGCTTTTTTCGGCATTTTGGGCAACAATAATACTTTGCTGAAATAAAGGACTGCCAATTTTTTCGTCAGGAGAAATAAATTCAGCTTGAGCAAAACCAGATTCTCGGAGAATAGATTGCCAAGTAGATGCTGCAATAATGGGATGATCTGAGCGTAAATCGCGATCGCTAAAACGCCACCAACCTTGAGTCACGCCAAATATTAAATCAATCCACCGGGACTGATGAGTAAGTTCTAGGAGTAACAAGTGTCCTCCAGGACGCAGTAAACCTCGAATATGGGGTAAGGTTTCTCCTTGTAAATCCCGCGTAGAATGCAATACATTTGCTGCAATAATTAGATCGTAAGAACCGGGTAAAAAACCTTGAATTTCGGGGTCTTTTTCTATGTCCAAAACTTTGTATTCTATGAAAGAATGAGCAAAAGTATCTTTGGCAGTCTCTAGAAAGAATGGCGAGATATCAGTAAATGTGTAGTTAATTTGACGAGAAGCACAAGCTTGGAGAATTTGATGGGTAGTAGCTCCAGTTCCCGCACCAATTTCTAGAATTCGGATTGGTTCTAATGGAGAATAGTTTGATAATAAAAGCTCTACTGTTTTAGAGATACTAAGGTTGAGAACTTTTGCCCAAGATGTGTTTTTATAAAACTCTGCTACTCCAATTTGCCCGTCTTGAGCAAATAAGATGGATAAAGGAGAAATCTTCCCGGTAATTATGGCTGCAAGATTGACCGCAACTCGCTTAAACAGCGTTAATTCTATGGAAGCATTTGGATACTGAACAATCAAATCATCTACTGTTAAATCAGAGTGAGATTGTTGCGGTTCACTGATGATTTTCCAGCCCAAACCCTGCTTTTCTAGAAAGCCTGTTTGTGCCAATATTTTTAAGCAGTGCTGCCATAGTAATCTATACTCCTCTTTAATGCCAGCCTGACGTAAACTATTTTCTGGAGAGAGGATAGTATTTATTTGCCATAATCCCAAATCTTTTAACGTTTTCACAATAAAGTTGGCACTAAGTTCTTCCATTTGGGAAAAAGCTAGAGAAACTCCTGTAAATTGTGTAGATTTGATTTGTTCTGACAAATAAGAGCCTAAATCAGTTTGAATTATTTCTAAATTCTCTAATTTCTTAGCTGATAAAAGATGAGGTAGCCACTCTAACTGATAAAGTAAGTTATCAAAATTAGAATTACCTGTGTCTTGATGATGTAGCTGAATTAATTGTTGAACAATTGCCGATAAAGTTTGTTTTTCAGCTTCAGAATAATTCCCAGTTTCTATTAGAGTCTGGATCAAATTGTTTGTATCTTTTTGAGACAACATCTTGACAACAGCAGATTCCTTGGCAGTTTGGAATTGAGTTTTTAAGGGAATCCAATGTTGACGTTGCTGAAAAGGATAAGTTGGTAAAGCACATCTTTTAGGTTGGTAATCTTTTTCAAGTCCAAACCAATCTATATTTGCACCACGTACATAAAGTTTACCTAGACTTTCTAGTAGAACTTCCCAATCAGAAAATCCTGAGCGTAAACTCGGTAATATTAGAGGGTTAGATAAAGATATCGATGACTGAATAATGCCTAAAAGAACAGGTTGTGGTCCAATTTCGATAAAACTATCACATCCAAGAGATTCTAGAGACACAACTCCTTGATAAAATTGCACAGGATGCAGCAAATGTTGAATCCAATAATCAGGAGTAACAATACTGTCATCTGCAATTTCTCCTGTCAGGTTAGAGATAATAGGAATTTGGGGTTTAGCAAAATCAATTTCTTGCAGGGTATTTTTAAATTCTCCACATACGGGTGCTATTAATGGTGAATGAAAAGCATGAGAAACCTTTAATTGGCGAACTTTTACTCCAGCGTTAATAAAGTGTTCGCTAAGTTGTTGAATGATTGTTTGTTCGCCGGAAATTACTGTATGTTGTTTTGCATTGATTGCTGCGATCGCAACTTTTATCCCCTGATTTTTACACAATTGCCGCACAGATGTTTCATCCAGAAAAACGGCAGCCATCGCTCCTTGCTCTGCGGGTAATCCACCAATTAAATTTGCTCTTTGTACGACCAGTTTTAAACCACTTTCAATATCAAAAACTCCTGCAAAACAAGCAGCCGCATACTCGCCCAAGCTATGCCCTAAAACAGCAGTAGGCTCAATGCCCCAAAAACGCCATAATTGAGCTAGTGCTACTTCGACAACAAATAAAGCTGGTTGGGTATAAGATGTATGATTTAAAGCTACATCAGAATTAGCAAAGATGACTTGCAGTAAAGATCTACCTGTTAGTTCTTGATATATTGTTTCACATTGGTCTAAAGTTCGCCGGAAAGTTGGTTGGGTTTGATAGAGTTGGTTAGCCATTCCCAGATACTGAGAACCCTGTCCTGTGAACAAAAAGGCAATTTTGGGAGGCTGCTTTTCATCAACTTGAGCGTGAATTACTGACTCTATATTTTGTTGTCCAAACTGATGTAATTTAGTAACAAAATCATCAATTTGGCAACCAGTCACCGCTAAACGATTCTGGAAATGAACTCGGCTAGTATTGGCTGTGAATACTATATCGGAGATATCGCTGGCGGGATGATTTTGAAGAAATTCTGCATAGCTTTTTGCTAAATCTACCAAAGCCTGTTCTGTTCTGGCAGAAAGTGTGAGTAAATGGTGGGGACGCTTGATGTCATTGGACTGGGGAATAATGGCGGGCGCTTCTTCCAGCACCACATGAGCATTCACGCCACCAATTCCTAAAGAGTTAACCCCAGCGCGTCGAGGCAACTCCTTGCCATCTTCTTGCTTTGCAGTCCAGGGTATGGCTGCGGTATTGACATAAAAAGGAGTCTGGGAAAAATCAATCTGGGGGTTGGGAGTATTGAAGTGTAAAGTCGGGGGAATAATTTGATGTTTGAGAGCCAAAGCAGCTTTGATTAGACCAACAATACCAGAAGCAATTTGCATATGCCCGATATTGGTCTTCACCGATCCCAAAGCACACTCTCCCTGATTTGCAGTGCTATATGCTCTAGCCAAAGCATCGATTTCGATAGGATCTCCCAGTTTTGTACCTGTGCCATGAGCTTCTACAAAGCCAATGGTATCAGCTTCGACTCCGGCAAAGGCTAGTGCTTCGGCTGCTACTAAAGTTTGACCTTCTCCTCCAGGAGCTGTAAATCCTAGCTTTCTACCGCCATCGTTATTGATGGCAGATCCCTTAATCACAGCGTAGATATGATCGTTATCTGCTAGAGCGTCTTTTAATCTCTTGAGCAAAACAACTCCAACCCCACTGCCAAAAATAGTACCATTCGCTTGGGCATCAAAGGCGCGACAATGCCCATCAGGAGATACAATCAAACCTTCTTGATACAAATAACCAATCTTTTGGGGAGAGTTGATAGAAGCAGCTCCAGCCAAAGCCATGTCACTTTCACCGTTCAACAGACTTTGACAGGCTAGATGCACAACTACTAGTCCAGTGGAACAGGCTGTTTGGACATTCACACTAGGTCCACGCAGGTTCAATTTATAGGAAATCCGTGTAGTCAAATAGTCTTTATCGTTAGCCACCATCGTTTGAAACCCTCCCATCGAATCTAATGTGAAGGGTTGTAACTCGTCGTTGGCATCTAATTGACCGCGATACGGATAGCAATTATTAATAAAATAGGTGTTCATGCTTGCCCCAGCAAACATCCCGATCGCTCCCTCATAGGAGTTAGGATTATAGCCAGCGTTTTCTAAACACTCCCAGCTACATTGCAGCAGTAAACGTTGCTGGGGATCGAGTAATTCTGCTTCTCGGTCTGTGTATCCAAAAAACTCATTATCAAAGGATTCTACCTTGTCGAGAATCGGTCTAGCTTTGACATAGTTAGGCTGCTGGAAAAGTTCAGGAGCAACCCCCGACTCTAGTAGTTCTTCTTCAGAAAAGAAGGATATTGTTTCGACTCCGTTTTTGAGATTTTCCCAAAAACTATCTATGTTGTTAGCTCCAGGAAATCGACCTGCCATACCAATAATAGCAATATCATGAGTGTCCTGATGGCGACGCGAACGATTTTCGGCGCGTTTTCGACTTTTTTCTGCTATAACATTTGTGGTATTAGATTCTTCAGTTAAGAAATGGGCTAATGTGGCAACTCTAGAATTTTTAAATATTTCAGTTAGAGGTATCTGGCGACCAAAAATTTTTTCTAATTGGTTTCGGACACGAATTAGGTGTAGAGAATTCCCTCCTAATTCAAAGAAGTTATCCTGTATACCTACTGAATCAAGTTGTAAAATCTCACACCAAACTGCTGCTATTTGGCGTTCATTTTCAGACTGTGGTAAGCTGGCGTTTTTTTGGCGATCGCTCGCTAAATATTCATTGATTGCTTGGATGCGATCACTAAATAATCCCTGTTCAAAATCTTTTTTTAATTTAGCTTTTTGAACCTTACCAATAGATGTTTTGGGAATTAACTCAGCCGCCAAAGGAATCACATAAGCAGGCGCAATTCCTACTTTCTGTGTTAAATGCCTGCGAATTTGTCTGAATACTTTTACTGCATTATCAATATTATTTGATTCTGGACTAAAAATAATAACTAATAAATCTGTTTCTCTGTTTTGGTCGAAAACTGCAAAGGCAGCCGTATAGGAAATAGCTACACCATCTAATTCTTCTATCGCTGTTTCAATTTCATGGGCGAAGTAGTTAATACCGTTAATAATAATTTCTTGTTTCTCTCTACCAGTAATAACTAATTCACCATTGTGTAGATAACCTAAATCTCCAGTAGTAAACCAACCTCCATCTTGAAAAACTTCTTGGTTAAGATCGGGATTATTATAATATCCTTCAGTTACAGAAGGTCCTTTAATCTGAAGTCGTCCAACTTCGTTTTCTGGCAAAATATTATTCTCTTGGTCAATAATTCTAATAGTAGCTCCAGGAATAGGGCGACCTAGAGAGACAAAACTATTTTCTTCTATCAATTCATCTTTGCTTAAACCTGCTGACCAAGTAATTCCAGAACAAGATTCAGTCATCCCGAATGCTGGTTTAATTACTCTATCCCGCAATTTATGTTTTTCTAAAATTTCTAAAAACAAGCGAATAGTTTTGACCGAAACTTGTTCTCCGGCATTAACTAAAAATTTGATTGAGGAGAGGTCATAACAAGATTGGTTAAGTTCTTCAGTATGCTGATTAATTAAGGAGAATGCAAAGTTGGGAGACCAAGAGATAGTAGCTTGATACTTTTGAATTAGTCCTAACCATTTGAGTGGTTGACGTAAAATTAATTCAATTGGCACATGGATTTGATGACAAGCCAAATCCACAGCCATAATTCCTAAAAATACTATTGCCCCTACATGGTCTAAGGGCATCCAATTTAGGGTAACTTCTTGTCGTGTAAAATTATTCATCCGCACTGTACCGGCGGACATAGATAAAAGGTTGCGATGATGCAACATCACTCCCTTGGGTAGGCCTGTACTACCAGAAGTAAATAGTAATAATGCTGGATCTAATGGTGTAAGATGAGGTAATTCATGAGCCGACAGTTGGTTTGATAGAGATTGATTACTTCGTAATTTATCTATCGATACTACCCGCAATTCCTTTAAATGAGATTGAGTAGTTAATTTTTCTATTTTGCTAATTAATTCACAATCCGTTAATATAATAGGCTTCTCTAAAATCTGCCAGACATTTTCAAGTTTTTTAACTGCGGCATTTTGTATATCATAATTGGGAGCGATGCTCAAAGGTGCAGGTATAATCCCACCTAAAAAACAAGCCCAAAGTGCAGGAATAAAATCTTGATTTCTCCCAATTTGTAATATGGCTTTATCTCCTAATTTAAGTCCGCGTCGATAAAGCCCATCTAAAATAATCAGAGCATCATTATATAAATCTTTATAAGTCTGAAAATATTGACTTTCGTCACTTCTAATATATGTAATACCTTGACTTTCGTACTTAGCAGCATCACTCAATACTTCTGGAAGAGTCCGCCAGATATCTTCTAATTGATCACCAAAGAGCATTGCATTATCCTGTTGACGCAGCAGTGTCTCCTGTTCCTCTACACTTTCTTGGAGGTCTATCTGTGTTACCCCTGTCATTACATGCCTTTATTGCTAGCTTTTATATTTTTACTATTTGTCGCATTCTTTTTTCGATTCGGTGTCATATTACAAAAATTGATTAACAGCAAACAACCGTACAATTCAAAAAAACAATGTATTCATTTTGATGTTTATAGTCTTCTTATATCTTGCACCTGGAAATTTGATTGTCAATTTCATGACTAAATGCAATCCGGGGCATTCGTTTAAGGTTGAGTAAAAAAAAACACAAAAGTAATTGTAGAAATATTGTTTGAAATGCAATTTGTGCCGCGATGCCCCAATGCGCCAAAATGTAAGCAAAAAGTCAAAAGAAGTAGGGGAGCAGAGGGGAGAGACTGGGACAAAGCTTGTATCCCGTCCCAAGCCAAGCGCCCTGGAAGGGCGGGGCTTCTTACCCATGCTCCGCAACGCTTGTCGCAGAGAGGAAGGGCTTGCTCTCCCTGCTAGAAAGCCCCCTTCCCCTCTGCCTCTTCGGTGAGGGTACAAACCAACGATAAACTCCTAGTGGTCTGTCAAGCAAAAAATTGTGAGTTTGAGGGAAAATAGAGATGTAAGTAGTATTACTTGCTAAACCAATCATTTAATATAGATAAACTTTGTAAATTCTATTCTTAAGTTCTGTATAGATATTTATAGTATAGTAAAGTTGACACTCTCAGGTCTAAAGACACTGAGATTCTTTAATCAATGAGCCAACTTACTATTGCAGGATTACTCCAACTAAAGCAGCGGTTGATTCTCCTAAAGCGTTAATTCCGGTATGCCCTACCGTACTCGATTCCTAGGTCGCGTTTCGCTATCAATAATTTTGTTTTTGACCAAATTTAGCTTTCCTAAACCGCAATACCGTTAGGTATGACTACGCACTCAACCAAATTAGTTAAGTTTTTACGTTGTTTAGTTATACTTAAATTGTGGAATCGTTAAAATTATATCAGACCTTCTATTCCCAGTCAACGAGTTAAGCGAATAAATTCGCCCGTGTCGCTTATATCTCAGCACTAAAGTGACTGAGCTTTACGCTTACCGAGTAATCTTGTAAAATCTAGTGATCGCTGCTGGAACTGCCATGAATCAAAAAGAAAACTAAGTTTGATGGGGAGATGCTCGTGTGAGCGATCCCTACTTAAAAAAAATTTACAATGCAGTTAATTGCAAGCAAATCTATCTATACAAGCATTTTGGCTGTCACTTAAATTCCAGGGTGAAAAATAAATGAAATTTTTTCTTAATTACCTATTGTATCCAAAACGCTTATGCTGTAAATTTAACATTTAAGGCTCTATACCAATTCTCTATGAAACTAGCACTTAATAAGTTCCTCTTTTTTCTTAGCCTTAAAATTTTTGAACCCGCGTAGGCGTGTTGTATCTGTGTAGCCAAGCCAGTGCGGTGGTGAGCCATCACTGCGGGAGAATTTACCGCCATAAAGCATCTGGCGCGCAAATTTAGTCACCAAGGCTTAAACAATATCACACTAATTACTATCTTGAATTAGTCAGAACTTGAATTAGTCAGAAAATATGTGACTAATAGTGGAATTTTAATATAAAAAAATATCATCTAAATTTTTGGAGAAGTTTATGGACGTGATAGAAACACATCTTGTTTCAATAGATTATCAAATTCGACAACTGCGAGAAATCCAGCCAGTCACAACTTTATTTAATATTGGAATTCAAAATAAAATAGAAAAACAAGACAAAATAATTGATACTATATCTATAGAGCTACGCGATAAAATATATAATTTAACTACTAATTCTCCTGTTAATAACCTAGCTTTATATCTATCAGTTATTAAATTTTTAATATTTAAATATACTGCTCAAGAACAATTTATTGTAGCAACGGGAGCTTTGAACCTAGACAAGTCTAATAGCTTAATATTCTCCAGATTTGACAAACAAAAGATTATTTCATTTAAGGATTTACTTAAAATAACTCGCAGTAATCTCCAAGAAGGATACCGTTACCAAAATTATGATGTAGACAGTCTTGTAGAAACGTTTATTGCCAGAGGCGGAAATCCAGCAGCGGTTTTTGATATTGCCCTAATCCACAAGGGATTATGCAGTCACAGTTCTTTGTTAAACAACTTTCAATTAGTCTTTGAAATTGATGCTCAAGATACTTCTGTTTCTGTAACTTTCCCAAAAGATGCTTTTAGTGCAGATTTTGTGCAGAGAATGCTGGCACATTTTCGGCAAATTATAGAAACTGTTACAGTTAATCCTGATTGTAAATTGTCAGAAATTGATATATTAACAACAGAAGAACGTAATCAATTAATTAGAAAATGGAATAATACAGAGATCCAATATTCCCAAAAATGCATCCATCAACTATTTGAAGAGCAAGTAGAGCGTAGCCCCGATGCAATAGCAGTAGTATTTGACAATCAGCAATTAACCTATCGCCATTTAAATGAGCGGGCTAATCAGTTAGCGCACTATTTGCAAAAATTAGGTGTAAAACCAGAAGTACTGGTAGGTATTTGCATAGAGCGTTCCCTAGAAATGGTAGTGGGACTGTTGGGAATTTTAAAAACTGGAGGAGCGTATGTACCATTAGACCCTAGCTATCCCAAAGAACGCTTGAGTTATATGCTTGAAGATACGGGGGTGAAAGTTTTGCTCACCCAGCGTTCGCTTACTGAACTCTTACCAGAGAATCAAGCGATTGTAGTGTCTTTGGATGGAGATTGGCAAGTTATAGCTCAAGAGAATCAGAACAATCTCAACAGTGGCGTGAAAGGAGAGAACTTAGCTTATGTAATTTATACCTCTGGCTCTACAGGTAAGCCAAAGGGAGCAATGAATACCCATAAAGGCATTAGTAATCGCTTAGTGTGGATGCAGAATACTTATCAGTTAACATCCAGCGATCGCATTCTCCAAAAAACTCCCTTCAGTTTCGATGTTTCAGTATGGGAATTCTTTTGGCCGTTATTGGCAGGTGCAACTTTGGTAGTGGTGAAACCTCAAGGGCATAAAGATAATACTTACTTAATCAAGCTGATACAACAGCAACAAATTACGACAATCCATTTTGTGCCTTCGATGCTGCGAGTGTTTCTGCAAGAACCAAGCTTAGAAAATTGCAGTTGCTTAAAGCGAGTGATTTGTAGTGGAGAAGCACTACCTTATGAACTGACACAACGTTTTTTTGAGCGGTTAAACTGCGAACTACACAATCTCTATGGACCAACAGAAGCAGCAATTGATGTCACATTTTGGCATTGTTTACCACAGATTCAACAGCAGATAGTTCCCATTGGTCGTCCCATTGCCAACACCCAAATTTACATCCTCGATCAATATTTGCAACCAGTTCCAGTTGGTATAGCAGGAGAATTACATATCGGTGGTGTGGGTTTAGCCCGTGGCTACCTTAACCGTCCTGAATTAACTGCTCACAAATTCATTTCTCATTCCTTCGGTGATGGCAAATTATATAAAACAGGTGATTTAGCTCGCTATTTACCCGATGGCAATATTGAATTTCTCGGTCGTATCGACCACCAAGTTAAGATTCGCGGCTTCCGCATTGAACTAGGAGAAATCGAGACTGTACTCAGCCACCACCCAGCAGTAGAACAGTCTATAGTTATAGTTCACGAGGAAGAAACTGGACATAAAAGCCTCATTGCTTACATCGTCGGAAATTCTCAACCCAGCGATGCTGTTGAGCATAACCAAGAAGTAAATTTATTTGACGAACAAATATTGCAATGGCAAATGCTCTACAACCAGACTTACAGCCAAGCTAACCTAGAGCCAGACCCGATGTTTAATATAGTCGGCTGGAACAGTAGCTACACAGGTCAGCCAATTCCAGCAGTACAAATGCGTGATTGGCTAAACGACAAAGTTGAGACAATTCTTGCCCAGCAACCAAATCGAGTCCTTGAAATTGGTTGTGGAACAGGACTAATTTTATTCCAAATTGCTCCGTACTGCCGCCATTATTGGGGAACAGACATCTCATCAAGGGGACTAGACTACATTCAGCAGCACTTGAGCAAACCAGAGTCACAACTGCACCATGTGAATCTATCGCAGCGTCCAGCAGATAATTTTGAGGGTTTAGAGGCACAAGGATTTGACACCATCATCCTTAACTCAGTTGTGCAGTACTTCCCCCATATTGATTATTTGTTGCGTGTCTTAGAAGGAGCAGTGAATACAGTCGCCCCTGGAGGCTGTATTTTCCTGGGAGATGTGCGGAATCTGCAATTACTAGAAGCTTTCCACACCTCTGTAGAACTGCATAAAGCTTCGCCCGATTTATCTGTAGCCCAATGGCAACAGCAGGTGCAGAGGCGAATTGCCCAAGAAAATGAACTGCTGATTGACCCAGCCTTCTTTGCGGCTATTCAACAGCGTTTTCCCCAAATTACTCATGTGCAGATCCATCTACAACGAGGTCAGCACCATAACGAACTGACTCAATTTCGTTATAACGTCCTACTGTATGTGGGAACTACGGTGGATGTCCCCCATGATATTCAGTGGTTGGACTGGCAGAACCAAAAACTTACATTGGCTATGGTACAACATCTGCTAGCAGAGGTGAAACCTGAGATACTGGGCATTACACGGTTACTAAATCCACGATTAATTAAACCTTTAAAAACCTTAGAATTACTGAAAAATCCTCACAAATTCCAGACAGTGAGCCAATTGCGTCAGTCCATAGATGCTATTTCTCCAGAGGCAGGAGTAGAACTTGATGACTTATATGCTTTAGCTGAGGCTTTGTCTTATTCTTTAGTTGTTAGTTGGTCAGACTCTAGTGTCTTAGGCTATTACGATGTCATCTTTGTGCAACACCAAAGTCAGGCAAAAGTCCCTCTGAGAGTCTTCACTCCTACAAACGGTCAAGCCAAACCCTTGCATGACTGGCAATTTTATGCGAACCAGCCCTTACAGCCAAGGTTGAACCGTCAACTCATACCCCAACTGCGTAGTTATTCAGAATCACGTCTACCAGAGTACATGATGCCAAATGCTTTCGTCATGTTGGATGCTATACCACTGACAGCCAATGGCAAAATCGACCGTCGTGCCTTACCATCTCTAGAACAAATCCGTCTCGAGTTGGCAAACACCTATGTTGCGCCATGTACTCCCATTGAAGAAATATTAGCTGTAATTTGGGCTGAAGTTCTGGGGATCGAACAGGTGGGTATCCATGACAACTTTTTTGAACTAGGAGGAGACTCAATTCGGGGTATCCAAGTGATCGCCAAAGCTAAACAAATTGGTTTCGATTTTTCTCTACCACAGCTATTACAATATCAGACAATCCAAGAATTGGCTGGTTTAGTTAGCCGCGAACTGGGTTTTTTACCCACACCAAAAACAGAAGCCTTCAGCCTCATCTCTGACGAACAGCGCCTAAATTTGCCAGAGGATGTAGAAGATGCCTATCCGCTTGCAGCACTACAGGCAGGGATGATCTTCCACAGTGAGTATAGTAATGATGTCTCGATCTACCACGATGTCTTTACTTATTACATTCGAGCCACTCTTGACCCCCAGGCTTTACACAGTGCCATTCAACAGGTAGTAAATCGTCATCCGGTGCTACGTACCAGCTTTGTTCTGACTGACTACAAGCAGCCACTACAACTGGTTCATCAACAAGTAGATGTTCCTTTAAAGGTAGACGATCTGAGCCATTTATCGACTACTGAACAAGAAGTATCGCTTGATGCCTGGATTGAACAAGAGAAAAAACGACATTTTGATTGGGGTGTTCCGCCTTTACTACGCTTTTATGTTCATCGCCGCACCTCTGAGACATTTAATTTAACTTTGAGCTTCCACCACTCTATTCTTGACGGCTGGAGTGAGGCCTCGTTGCTCACTGAATTATTGCAACAATATTTATATCTTCTAGGTAAAGACGTTCTTCCTCTGTCAGCACCACCCACAATTACCTTTCGAGATTTTGTCGCATTAGAGCAAACAACTCTTCATACTCAAGAATGCCAAAAATATTGGCAAAAGCAACTCAGCGACATCATTATTACCAAACTGCCACGGTGGTCAAAGTCGAACGCTGCCACTAAAAATTGCGATTTGCCAGTTTCTATATCTTCTAGAGTTTCTCAGGGTTTAAAACAGTTAAGTAAAGCCACGGGAATACCTCTTAAAAGTGTTTTATTAGCGGCTCATTTAAGGGTATTGAGCTTATTAACTAACCAGACAGATATTATCACAGGTTTAGTATCTAATGGCAGACTAGAAGATACTGATGGAGAAAAAGTATTAGGGTTATTTCTTAATACTTTGCCATTGCGTTTAAAACTCCTTGGTGGCAGTTGGATAGACCTAGTAAGGCAGACCTTTGATGCTGAACGGGAATGCTTACCTTGGCGAAGATATCCCCTGGCTGAATTGCAACGGACTTTTGGTGGACAGCCCTTGTTTGAGACTGCGTTTAACTTTGTTCATTTCCACGTTTACCAAAGTATTATCGGTGTTAAAGATTTAGAAGTATTAGATGGTAAATTTTTTAATCAAACTAACTTTGCTTTACTAGCTAACTTTAGTCTCCATCCAATTTCTTACAAAGTAGAGTTTACCCTGAAATACGATCCCAGCCAATTCTGTAAAGAACAGATGAAAATGATTGGCGGATACTATCAAGAAGCTCTAACAGCAATGGCCAATCAATGGTCAGAACTATATGAAAAGCATTGTTTACTCTCAGATAAAGAACAGTATCAACTGTTAGTAGAATGGAATAATACCAAAGCTAACTATCCGCAAGACAAATGTATTCATCAGCTATTTGAAGAACAAGTAGAACGTAGTCCCAATGCAGTAGCGGTAGTATTTGAAAATCAACAATTAACCTATCAAGAGTTAAATGAGCAAGCTAATCAACTAGCCCATTATTTACAAACAAAAGGCGTAAAACCAGAAGTACTAGTAGGCATTTGTCTAGAGCGTTCCCCTCAAATGGTCGTAGGACTATTAGGCATTCTCAAGGCAGGTGGGGCATATGTACCATTAGATCCAACCTACCCAACACAGCGTCTAGAGATGATTTTGGCTGATTCCCAGGTATCGGTGTTACTCACACAACAGAAATTAGTGGCAAGATTACCTGAAAACAAAGCTGGTATGGTGATATTAAATACAGATGACGCGGACATTTCCTTAAAGAATAAGAAAAATCCTATCAGTCAGGTTAATTCTCGCAACTCGGCTTACGTAATTTATACTTCCGGCTCAACAGGCAAACCCAAAGGCGTAGTCATTGAGCATCACAGCACTATAACTCTCTTGTGTTGGGCAAAACAAGTCTTTACTACTGACGAACTAGCGGGTGTTTTGGCTTCAACTTCGATTTGTTTTGATTTGTCAGTCTTCGAGCTATTTGTACCCTTGGCTTGGGGAGGTAAGGTCATTCTGGCACAGAATGCCTTAGATTTACCTAGCTTACAAGCTCAAGAGGTGACATTAATTAATACAGTACCAACCGCGATCGCTCAACTGCTACAAATCAAGGGTATACCTAATTGTGTGCAAACAATTAACCTCGCAGGTGAACCATTATCAAATCAACTGGCACAGCAACTTTACCAGCAGGAAAATATTCAGCGAGTTTACAATCTCTACGGACCGTCCGAAGATACAACCTACTCAACATTTAGTTTGGTGCAAAAAGGGGCAATTAAGCAACCTAGTATTGGGCGACCAATTTCTAATACCCAAATCTACATTTTCAACCCCGATCTCCAACCTGTACCCATTGGTATTGTTGGGGAATTATCCATTGGTGGGGAAGGTTTAGCCAGAGGCTACCTTAACCAACCCGAATTAACTTCCCAGAAATTCATTGCCAACCCCTTTGATAATTCCCAAAAATTGTATAAGACTGGGGATTTAGCTCGCTATTTACCGGATGGCAATATAGAATTTCTTGGTCGCATCGATAACCAAGTTAAACTTCGCGGCTTCCGCATTGAATTAGGAGAAGTTGAATCTGTCCTAGAAACTTATCCGCAAATTCAACAAGCAGTAGTCATGCTGCGGGAAGACACTCCTGGTAACAAACGACTGGTAGCTTATTTAGTCACACAGAACCAGTCTATAAGCATGAGTGATTTGCGCCGTTTCTTACAGCAGAAATTGCCAGATTACATAATTCCTTCCAGTTTCGTCATCTTGTCAACTTTGCCATTAACCCCCAATGGTAAGGTAGACCGCAAGATGTTACCTGCACCAGAAGCAGAACTGACACGAGAACAAGAGTTTGTTCCGCCACAGACACCTGTTGAGCAGATTTTAGCCACGATTTGGCAAGATGTCTTGGGAATTAAGCAAGTAAGTCGCTACGATAAATTCTTTGAAGTCGGTGGTGACTCCATCCTCAGTATTCAAGTAGTCGGTCGCGCTCGTCAAGCAGGAATCAAAATCACCCCACGACAAATATTCCAATATTCAACCCTTGCCGAACTAGCTGCTGTAGCTGATACTTGCACATTGATGTTGGTTCAACAGGGTTTAGTGACAGGATTTGTACCTCTAACTCCGATTCAACATTGGTTCTTTGAGCAAAATCGATCTGAACCGCACCATTTCAATCAATCAGTACTGCTGCAAGTTCCCTCTGATCTCAAACCAGAGTTACTGTCCCAAGCTATTGGCAAATTATTAGAGCATCATGATGCTTTACGTTTGCGGTTTAGCTTTGAGGAAGGTGAATGGCAGCAAATCAACTATGGCATTTCTGATGAAGTACCTTTCCAAGTCATCGACTTATCCCAAACTCCTCAATCACAACTACCACAAACCTTAGAGCAAATAGCGACTATCCAACAGGCTAGCCTAAATCTCTCAGATGGGCCATTAATGAGAGTGGTATTGTTTCAATTAGGCAATAACCAAGATAGTCGATTACTGATCGTTATCCATCATCTAGCGGTCGATGGGGTCTCCTGGCGGATTTTACTAGAAGATTTGTTCACAGTTTACCAGCAGTTAAAACAACAAGAAACTATTCAACTGCCACCTAAGACCTTAGCTTTTAAAGAATGGGCTATGCTTTTGCAGGAATATGGGCAAGCTGAGGCAGTGCGATCGCAATTAGATTACTGGTTAAAACAGCCTTGGTCTGAGGTGAATTCCCTACCAGTAGATGATCCCACAGGAAAACAAAACAACTCAGTAGCTAGTGCTGCTAATGTATTTGTTACTCTCAGTCAAGAACAAACTTGCGCCCTCTTGCAACAAGTTCCCTCTGCCTATAATACCCAAATTAACGAAGTGCTGCTGACAGCTTTAGTGCAAACTTTGGCAGAATGGACAGGAAATTCCACAGTACTCATTGACCTAGAAGGGCATGGTCGAGAAGATATATTTGCCGATGTGGATGTATCTAGGACAGTAGGCTGGTTCACAAGCATATTTCCAGTAATATTGCAACTGCAAAATCAAAATCATTTGGGAGAGGCTCTCAAATCAATTAAAGAACAGTTGCGAGCTATTCCTCAACAAGGTATTAGCTATGGAATTTTACGTTATTTGAGTCAAAATCAAGAAATTAGTTTTCAAATAGCCGCACTACCATTCAGGGAAGTTAGTTTTAACTACTTGGGTCAATTCGACCAGGGACAATTACGAGGAATTGATTGGAAATTAGCTAGTGAATCTAAAGGAGCTAATCAAAGTCTGGAGGGGCATCGTACTCATCTATTAGAAATTACTGCCAGAGTAATAGAAGGGCAGTTGCAAATTAACTGGAGCTACAGTCGCCACCTCCATCGACATTCTACAGTAGAATCACTCGTTCAGAAGTATCTCCAAGCTTTGCTCAAACTGATTGACCATTGTCTGTCTCCTGAAGTTGGGGGATACACTCCCTCTGATTTTCCAGTGGCGAACTTAAATCAACAGGAACTAGACGAAATTCTCGCGGAAATTGACTAAAGAGGATAGAAACGACAATGTTAGTTGAAAAATCTCAGAAAAACAAAAACGTAGAGTCAATTTATCCTCTCTCCCCCATGCAACAGGGGATGCTCTTTCATAGCATTTATGCTCCAGACTCAGGAGTTTATTGCAATCAAACGCTAATCACTATCTGTACAGACATTAACGTTATTGCTTTTAAACGAGCTTGGGAACAAGTCGTAGAACGCTACTCGGTGTTGCGGACTCTTTTTCTCTGGGAGAAGCGTCAACAACCTCTACAAGTAGTGCGAAAGCAGGTGGATTTACCTTGGAACTATCAAGATTGGCGAAACCTTTCCTCCATAGAGCAACAACAGTGTCTAGATTCTTTACTGCAAACAGAATATCAAGAAGGATTTCAACTTAATCAAGCACCTTTGATGCGCTGTACATTAATTCGGCTATCTGATCAAAGCTATAAATTTCTTTGGAATTGGCATCATATCCTGTTAGATGGTTGGTGCTTACCCATAATTTATAAAGAAGTTTTAACCTTCTATACTGCTTACTCTCAAGGTCAAAACTGCTATCTTCCTTCTCCTCGTCCTTATCAAGACTACATTATTTGGTTACAGCAGCAAGACTTATCTGTTGCGGAAATGTTTTGGCGGCGAACCCTTAAGGGCTTCACTGCTCCTACCCCACTAGTGGTAGACCGACCCCAGCTTAGTAACTCTGGAGTACAACCAACTTATCAAGAACAGGAATTGCATTTATCCCGCGCTACCACTAAAGGATTGCACTCTTTGGGTTTGCAATATGGTCTGACTTTATCAACTTTGATCCAAGCAGCCTGGGCTATCCTCCTCAGTCGCTACAGTGGAGAGTCTGAAGTTTTATTTGGTGTCACAGTTTCCGGTCGTCCTGCCAGTTTGCCGATGGTAGAAAACATGGTGGGGTTGTTTATTAATACCTTACCACTGCGAGTATCCACTCCCAAATCAGAATTAATTATACCTTGGCTACAACAATTGCAACAAAAGCAAGCAGAACTTCAGGAGTACGCTTATAGTACTCTGGCGGAAGTACAAAACATGAGTGATGTACTACCAGGAGTTCCTTTATTTGAAAGTTTGGTAGTGTTTGAGAACTATCCTATGGATAGCTTGTCAGAGGAGCCAAATCAATTATTGCCAGTCAGCAAGGTGGAGAATTTTGAACAGACAAACTATCCTTTGACCGTAGCAGCAATACCCAAACAAGAGTTGCTCATAAAATTTAGTTACGATACTAGTCGTTTTACAGGCGACACAATTGTGCGGATGGCTGGTCATTTGCAGACCTTATTAACAGCGATTGTTGCTAATCCCCAGCAGCAGATAGCTGAACTACCGTTATTGACACAAGCAGAACGACATCAGTTATTGGTAGAGTGGAACGATACTCAGACTGACTATCCTTTAGATAAATGTATCCATCAACTATTTGAAGAACAAGTAGAACGCAACCCCAATGCAGTTGCAGTGATTTTTGAAGGTCAACAATTAACCTATCAACAATTAAATCAAAAAGCCAATCAATTAGCTCACTATTTGCGAACAAAAGGTGTAGAACCAGAAGTATTGGTGGGAATTTTTGTTGAGCGTTCAATAGAGATGCTAATCGGACTACTGGGAATTTTAAAGGCAGGGGGAGCTTATGTGCCTTTAGACCCTAGTTATCCGAGCGATCGCTTAATTTATATGCTAACTGATGCGGCAGTGTCAATTTTACTAACTCAGCAGTCTCTAGTAGACTCTTTAGAAGCAAATTCAGCCGAGGTGGTGTGTTTAGACCGTGATTGGCACATCATTGCTAATTATAGTCAACACAATCCCGTCAAATTGGTGAAAGCGGAAAATTTGGCTTATGTGATTTATACCTCTGGTTCTACAGGTAAGCCAAAGGGAGTGATGAATATCCATAAAGGTATTTGCAATAATTTATTGCGAACAATTGATACTTATCCGCTTATCGCAGGTGATTGCATCCTGCATATAGGTGTTTTAAGTTTTGATGTTTCAGTCTGGGAAATCTTCTGGTCTTTAACATCTGGCACTACTTTAGTAGTGGCTAAACCCGAAGGTCACAAAGATATAGCTTACCTGATTAATTTAATTGCTCAACAACAAGTTACTCAAGTATTTTTTGTTCCCTCAATGTTGCGAATTTTTCTGCAACAACCAAACTTAGAAAGTTGTCGTTGTTTAAAGCGAGTCTTTAGTGGTGCAGAAACACTATCTTATGAACTAACTCAACGATTCTTTGAGCGATTGGACTGTGAATTACATAATCTTTATGGCCCAACAGAAGCAGCAGTTGATGCTACTTGCTGGCAGTGTCAGCCACAATCTAATTACCAGGTAATTCCCATTGGTCGCCCGATAGCTAATACTCAAACTTACATCCTCGATCAATATTTACAACCAGTTCCCATTGGCATTGCTGGAGAATTACATATTGGGGGTGTACAATTAGCTAGAGGCTACCTCAACCAGCCAGAATTAACTAATGAAAGATTCATTTCTAATCCTTTTGGTGAAGGTAAATTATATAAAACTGGAGATAAGGCACGTTATCTAAGTGATGGAAATATAGAATATCTTGGTCGCATCGATCATCAAGTTAAACTACGAGGTTTACGTATTGAGTTAGGAGAAATAGAATTCCTTTTAGACACTCATCCCCAAGTAGAACAAACAGTTGTAGTTCTGCAAGCAGATACTTCTGAAAACCAACGCTTAGTAGCTTATGTAGTTAGAAAAAACTCATCATTGACTCCTAGCGAACTGCGTCGCTTCCTACAGCAGAAATTGCCAGCTTACATGATACCTTCAGCTTTTGTGGTCTTGTCAGAATTACCATTAAATCCTAATGGCAAGATAGACCGTCGAAAATTGCCTCAACCAGATGAAACATCGATAGTAGAATTACCATATTTACCTCCCCGCAATTCCTCAGAAAGGATTTTAGTAAGCATTTGGCAGCAAGTTCTGCAAGTATCAAAGGTGGGAGTGAATGATAACTTCTTTGATTTAGGAGGTCACAGCCTTAAAGCAATTGCTCTAGTCAATCAGATTCAAGAAAAATTGGGTCTTTCTTTTCAAATCAAACAAGTATTTTTGCATCCGACAATAGCAGAACAAGCAGAGTTATTAACTGCTAGTACACCTATTAATGTTCAGGTAATTCCCCATTTATCTAAGCAAGAAAATTATGAAACATCTCATGCACAAAAACGTTTCTTTGTGTTGCAACAGATGGATCTAAACAATGTGGCTTATCATATTGTGTCTACACTCAAAATAAAAGGAAATTTTGACCCTGATGCCTTTGAAAAAGCAATGCAAGTTTTGATTGCTCGCCATGAAACATTGCGGACATCGTTTGTATTAATCAACGGTGAACCGAGGCAAAAGGTACTTGCACATAGTCCTTTTCATGTGGGATTTCAAGATTGGAGCAATCAACCTCATGCTGAAAGCCACATCCTAGAAATTATTAAACAATCCCAAGAACCTTTCGATTTAGAAAATAGCCCACTTTTACGAGCTAATATTTATAAGCTCCCAGAGCAACAATATATTCTGTGCATGGAAATCCATCATATTATTTGTGATGGCTGGTCGATGGATTTATTAGCTAAAGAATGCTTAAAATATTACAATTACTTTGTTAAAGGCTTACAGCCAAATCCAGATAAATTGTCTATACAATACAAAGATTATGCAGCATGGCAAGCTAATATTTTACGCAGTGATGAGTATAGAAAAAACTTAGATTACTGGCGGCAAAAACTTGATAATGGGCAAATACCCCGCATTCACTTACCTACAGATTTTCAACGACCTTCTATTAAGACTTTCAATGGTTCACATTTAAGCTGGACATTCAAACCAGAAATAGTCTGTGGGTTGCGAGGGATTTGTCAACAAACAGAAAGCACTTTGTTTATGGCACTATTAACAGCAGTAAAAGTATTACTGTATCGCTACAGTGGTCAACACGATATTTCCATTGGTACAGAAATTGCCACTCGCAACCATCCTCAACTGCAATCTTTAATCGGTTTATTTCTGAATACACTAGTTCTGCGTGACCAAATAGAGCCAGAACAAGGTTATAAAAATTTGCTTGCACAAGTTCGTCAAACTGTTACCGAAGCATTTGAACACGCTGATTACCCGTTTGATATTTTGGTAGAAGAACTAGCAATTTCTAAAGAGATTAACCGTACACCATTGTTTGATGTGTTATTACTTCTACAAAATTTTGGTCAACCTATAGCTATAGAAGAATTACAAATCAAATCCCTAAATTCACTAACTCCTACCAGTAAATTTGACCTGTCTTTTGTATTTATTGAGCAAAACGAGCAACTCAGGTTAGATTTAATTTACAATACAGATTTATTCCAAGCAGAGAGGATGCAAAAATGTCTGAGCCATTTCGATAAGTTGCTTACCGAAATGCTAAACAATCCTAGCCAACCAATCTGTAAAATTTCTCTTTTATCTCCAACAGAAACCGCTTTTTTTGAAAGTTTTATTCAACCAATTCCTCGCTTAGAAAGACGCACAGTAATCCATGATTTTATCGAGCAAGTAAGAGCTTTACCAGACAAAACATCTATTATTTATTCTCAGGGAGAATTAAGCTATCTGGAATTAGATACACTTACTAACTCTTGGGCTAACATCTTTAAATATTTAGGCATTCAAAAGGATAATATTTGTGGCGTAATTCTTGAAGGAGATTATCGTCAAGTATTAGCAATGTTAGCGGTATTTAAGGCTGGGGGAATTTATTTACCTCTGCGTTTGGATGAACCAGAAGAACGCTCTTTACGCATGATGAGCAAAACATCCCCCACGATGATAGTAGTCGATTCCGAGAATTTAGATATTATCAAACCTCGATTAGCATTATTACCAAAACCACCTCAAATATTGGTGATAAATGCCCATGAAATTCAGCAATACTATCAATGGGATGGCACAAATTATCAATGCTTGCTTGTAGAAGCAAATCATGATAAAAAAGTTCTAATTATGCCTGACGCAGATGATTCTAACTATATTATGTTTACCTCTGGATCAACAGGTGAACCCAAAGCTATACTTGGTAGTCACGGCAGTTTGCGTCACTTCATCAATTGGGAAAAATTAGAATTTGGAATTAATTCTAATTGGCGCTGTCTCCAAATCGCACAAATTAATTTTGATGCTTATCTTAGGGAAACTCTTGTAACTTTATGTTCTGGAGGAACTCTTTATATTCCTGATAGCACAGACCGCGAAGATTTAGAAAAGTTATTACTGCGGTTAGGAGAATGGCAGATTAACTTACTGCACACTGTTCCTTCGGTGATGCGCCTATTTTTAAAGATTGGTCGCAATTTAACCAATGCTGATCAATTACTCAAGAATTTACGAGTTTTGGTATTGGGAGGAGAACCTTTATTTGTCAAAGAACTCGGTGAATGGCATCAAGTTTTTGGTTCTCAGACAGAATTTGTCAATATTTATGGTGCAAGTGAAACCACCTTTGTCAAACATTTTCATCGGATTCCTGACCCGAATAAAATTACTTATGCCAGAGTTCCTGGAGGTAAAACATTGCCAGAGGCGGCGTTTGCAGTGATTGATGGGACTCGTCCTTGTGCTGTAGGAGAAGTGGGAGAAATTTTCGTCAAGTCACCTTATTTAACAAAAGGCTATTACCAAGACCAAAGATTAACCAATTCTGTTTTTATACCCAATCCTTTGAATCATGGGGCTGATATAGTTTATTGCACAGGAGACTTGGGACGACTGCTACCGGATTTAACGGTGGAAGTGATAGGACGCAGTGACAAGCAAGTGAAGTTGAATGGAGTACGGATTGAGTTGGGAGAAATTGAAGATGCACTAGCTGCTATTGATGGTGTAGAAAAAGCACTGGTAATTGCTGAGGAAAAAGAAGAATTAGTGACAGTTATTGCATATTATCAGGCAAAGAATGCTATAAATCATCAACATATTAGCAGCCAATTAAAACAAGTTTTACCGATTTATATGCAGCCAAATCATTTGATGCAGTTGGCAGATTTTCCGTTATTACCAAATGGCAAAATCAATCGTCTAGGACTACCAAAAGCAGAAGCAAATATTGCTCAAACAAGTCATCAAATTACTAGCTTTAATCCACAAGAAGCTTTATTAGCCTCCATTTGGACTGAATTATTGGAGGTAGAGGTGAGTGATACTAATCAGTCATTTTTTGAGCTAGGAGGAAATAGTTTAAAGGCCATGCGCTTAGTGTCGCACATACGTAACCAATTCGGAGTTGCATTGCGATTGCGAGAAATTTTTACTCAAAACACTTTAAAAGCACAAGCTGATTTGATTCAATTACGACAAGAAAAATGACAAGAAAAATGATAAATTCACTACCGAATCAACAATATTATGAAGTATCCCACGCTCAAAGGCGGATGTGGATTCTGCACCATATAAGTGAATATTCTAGTGCTTACAATATTAGGTTGGCAATGAGAATTAATGGCAGCTTAGATATTGCCGCATTCACAGCAGCTTTTCAACAAATTGTAAACCGCCATGAAATTTTGCGTACTACTTTTACAAATATCGCAGGTAGCATTCAGCAAATTGTACATGAAGAAGTGCCTAAAGAACAGTTAGTAGTATTTAGAGATTTAAGAGAACAAAAGGATGCTGAAACAATAGCTGATAGCTTGATTCAAGAATCAGCAAACTCGCGTTTTGATTTAGAGAAATTACATTTGATGCGAGTTTTGTTAGTGCAGATAAAGCCAGAGGAATTTTTGTTTGGTTTGACTATACACCATATTATTGGGGATGCGCGATCGCTCGACATCATTTTTCAAGAGTTCGTCACTTTATACTCTGCTTGCACGCAACAAAAAACTGCCGCTTTACCTGCACTACCATTGCAATATAAGGATTATACAGCATGGCAAAATCAGTGGTTAGAAAGTGAGGAGGCAAAAGAACAATGTAATTATTGGTGCGATCGCTTTGCTGGAGAACCACCCATCCTCAACTTACCTACCGACTTTCCTAGACCACAATTTAAATCTTCTCAAGCTGGTATATATACTTATAATTTTAGTCAGAGTCTAAGCGAAAAATTACGCTCTTTTGCTGCTGGGAATCATACAACTTTATTTATTACCCTCTTAACTTTATTTAAAATATTACTCCATCGCTACACCGGACAGCATGATTTAGTCATTGGTATACCTATTTCTGGACGTAATCATCCAGACCTAGAAAATCAAATTGGCTTTTATGTTAACACTCTAGCTTTAAGAACTTTACTCCCAAAAGTGGGAACTTTTCAACAAGCATTAGCAGAAGTGACAAATACTTGTCTTGATGCTTATGAGTATAATGAATATCCTTTTGATAAATTAGTATCTGCCCTTGATTTAGAACATGATTTAACACGAAATCCTTTATTTGATGTGATGTTTTCACTGCTTAGTAAAGACAGTAAAGCAGTGATAAAAATTCCTGGGATTGAACATCAAGCTTACCCACTAAAACCTCGAACTGCTCAATTCGATTTGAGTTGGAGTTTATTTGAAGATACCAACGATTTAAGATTGGTTATAGAATACGAACCGGATCTATTTCGAGAAGAGACGATCGCTAGAATGAGCGGTCACTTTTTACAAATTATTCAGGCAGTAGTCGAGAATCCTAATTGCCAATTGTCACAAATCAATTTACTAACTTCTGAAGAACTTTATCAGTTACTAATAGAATGGAATAACACAGAAGTCGCATATCCTCAAGATAAATGTATCCATGACCTATTTGAAGAACAAGTAGAACGCAACCCCAATGCAGTTGCAGTGATTTTTGAAGGTCAACAATTAACCTATCAACAATTAAATCAAAAAGCCAATCAATTAGCTCACTATTTGCGAACAAAAGGTGTAGAACCAGAAGTATTGGTGGGAATTTTTGTTGAGCGTTCAATAGAGATGCTAATCGGACTACTGGGAATTTTAAAGGCAGGGGGAGCTTATGTGCCTTTAGACCCTAGTTATCCGAATGATCGCTTAATTTATATGCTAACTGATGCGGCAGTGTCAATTTTACTAACCCAGCAGTCTCTAGTATACTCTTTACAAGCAAATTCAGCCGAGGTGGTGTGTTTAGACCGTGATTGGCACATCATTGCTAATTATAGTCAACACAATCCCGTCAAATTGGTGAAAGCGGAAAATTTGGCTTATGTGATTTATACCTCTGGTTCTACAGGTAAGCCAAAGGGAGTGATGATTACTCATCAGGGTATTTGCAATAACTTATTGCGAACAATTGATACTTATCCGCTTATCGCAGGTGATTGCATCCTGCATATAGGTGTTTTAAGTTTTGATGTTTCAGTCTGGGAGATATTTTGGTCTTTAACATCTGGCACTACTCTAGTAGTGGCTAAACCTGAAGGTCATAAAGATATCGCTTACTTGATTAATTTGATTGCTCAACAACAAGTCACTCAAGCATGTTTTGTTCCCTCAATGTTGCGAATTTTTCTGCAACAACCAAACTTAGAAAGTTGTCGTTATTTAAAGCGAGTCTTTAGTGGTGCAGAAACACTATCTTATGAACTAACTCAACGATTCTTTGAGCGATTGGACTGTGAATTACATAATCTTTACGGGCCAACGGAAACAGCAGTTGATGCCACTTGCTGGCAATGTCAGCCAGATTCTAACTGTCGAATAATTCCCATTGGTCGCCCGATAGCTAATACTCAAACTTACATCCTCGATCAATATTTGCAACCAGTTCCCATTGGCATTGCTGGAGAATTACATATTGGAGGTGTCTCTTTAGCTAGAGGCTACCTCAATCAACCAGAATTAACTAATGAAAAATTCATTTCTAATCCCTTTGGTGAAGGAAAATTATATAAAACTGGAGATTTAGCTCGTTACCTAAGTGATGGAAATATAGAATATCTTGGTCGCATCGATCATCAAGTCAAACTACGAGGTTTACGTATTGAGTTAGGAGAAATTGAATTTCTTTTAGATACTCATCCCCAAGTAGAACAAACAGTTGTCATTCTGCAAGCAAATACTTCTGAAAACCAACGCTTAGTAGCTTATGTAGTTAGAAAAAACTCATCATTGACTCCTAGCGAACTGCGTCGCTTCCTACAGCAGAAATTGCCAGCTTACATGATACCTTCAGCTTTTGTAGTCTTGTCAGAATTACCATTAAATCCTAATGGCAAGATAGACCGTCGAAAATTGCCTCAACCAGATGAAACATCGATAGTAGAATTACCATATTTACCTCCCCGCAATTCCTCAGAAAGGATTTTAGTAAGCATTTGGCAGCAAGTTCTGCAAGTATCAAAGGTGGGAGTGAATGATAACTTCTTTGATTTAGGTGGTCACTCATTACAAGCCATGAATTTGATGGCATTAATTTATCAAGAACTAGAAATTGAAATTCCTTTATCGATGATTTATGAAAAACCAACAGTAGCAGAATTGAGTAAATATATCATCTACGCTAAAGAGATGAATATCCAACCTAAAGAACGTCCTTATATAGTTTTTAATCAAGCACGAGAAAAAGCAGTTTTTATATTTCCGCCAGCTCTTGGTTTTGCCGCAGCTTACGCAAATTTAGCTGATTATTTAACAGATTATGCTATATATACTTTCAGATATATAGCCGATGAAGCAACTTTAGAAAAATATGCAGAATTGATAGACGACATAGCACCAAATCAAGACTTAAAATTGATGGGACATTCAGCAGGTGGTTTTTTGGCAATGTTGATGGCTCAAAAGTTAGAAAGTCGCGATCGCGTGGTTTCTGATGTGATTTTAATAGATACTTATCGAGGCGGTCGTGAAGCTCAACAAGCTGAAATGTCAGAAATTATAGAAGGCGTTGATACTTTCTTGTTAAATCCCAAACGTCAGGAATTGAGGCGTTACTTTATGGAGAATCAAAAATTACGCGATCTCACCTACAATCAAGTCTGGGAATACTTTAATTTTCTCTGGTATTCCGATTTAAAAAATGTGCAAATTAATGGCAATATTCATCTCATCCGTGCTGAAGGCAACTACGATTATGAAGATGATTGGATACAAGCTACAAGGGGACAACGAATCAATTATTATGCCCATGGTGTCCACCGAGAGATAATCGATCCCCCCTATCTCAATCAAAACGCCACTATTATTAATGCGATTCTTGGTCAGAATTGA
>NZ_VIKZ01000015.1:0-8913 GCF_009711985.1 Dolichospermum sp. UHCC 0260
GAGTCATCTCTGAATCAGCCAAACCTTTACTGCGTAAAAATGTAATTCAGAATAATCAACGGGATGGTATTGTCCTCATTCTGAATGCTTCACCGGATCTGGGTACTAACAATAATCCTGGTAGCAATAGTATCAGCAATAATGGTCGTTACAACCTCTACAATGCTACCAAAAACTTCATTTCTGCTGTTGGTAACAATGTTGATGCCTCACGTATTGCTGGTTCAGTCGAAATAGGTAACAGCCAAAGATCAACACCGTATTCCTCCCAAAGCGATGATTTATCAGCCAACGATCCCAACATCGCATTGCTACAAAAATGGGAATTAACACCCATTTCCTGTGCCTCTGGCAGCCAAGTAATTACCATCATGATGGGTGGTAAACAATACTGTGTTATGCCCCATCCTGACTTAACAGCCAATAGTTACGAATATAATCAGAGTAATGGCAACCTCAAAGCTTTAGTCAATTCCCCCAACAGAGCTTCCCGTCCGAAAAAAGAGGGTTTATAGGATCTGTGTTTTTGTTCTTTATCAATTATTTCCACCTTTTTAGTCAGAAAACGGAAAAGTCTAATCTCCTCTTACTTTAAACATTTACGAGGTTTTATGAAACATCAATGGAAAACAACGATTCCGAGGTCGGGCTTCGCTATCACAATTGCCACCTTAGCCCTATCCAGTATTTTGTCCTGGGGATCTACGGTTCAAGCCTTACCACCTGTGGATAATACAGATGATAATAGTAACAGTACCGCCATGCCGGATGTAGACCCATCGGAGGAAGCTAACACTGGAACTCAATTTACCTGTGTATCCCAAGGTGATGGTAACGTAGCTACAGTTGGTCAGCGACCCGGTGGAGAACCAATCCCTGTAATTATTTGGACTTCAGCATCTTTAAAATACTTTGGTGAGAAATTTACTCCTCAAAGCCGTTGCCAAATCGTCACACCGAAATTAAATGCGGCTGTAGCTGAAAGTGGCGGTAGCCTCAAAGATGTCGTGTTGATGAGCGGTAAAGTCCGCAATAAAACTGTCATTTGCGTAGTTTCTGTCAATGACACTGGTTGTGATGGTAATAATACTCTATTTACTTTAAACCCGGACAACGCCAAAAAGCCAGAGGAAATTCTTACCCAAATGATGCAAATCAGTCGTGAGGGTTCTAGTGCTGGCGTAATTCGGGAAACAAAAGGTCGTGTGCAGGTAACATTGAGCGATTTACTACCCAGAAAGAATAAGAATAATCGCGTACCTCGGCAAATCAGAAAAAAACCTGCTATTAGAAATAAGTCTGGTGGTTTGTAATTATTAATTTAATGGGTACTAAGTAGGTGGACGTAAAATAACCAAAATGTATAACGATATGTAAATTTACCTCAATGCGTTATTGTGCTTGAGTTTTAGCCATTTCACAAAACGAAATATATTTTGATTTTCCTCCGCCCACCTACTTACATCTCATGCTGATGCTCCTCTTACTTTAAACATTTACGAGGTTTTATGAAACATCAATGGAAAACAACGATTCCGAGGTCGGGCTTCGCTATCACAATTGCCACCTTAGCCCTATCCAGTATTTTGTCCTGGGGATCTACGGTTCAAGCCTTACCACCTGTGGATAATACAGATGATAATAGTAACAGTACCGCCATGCCGGATGTAGACCCATCGGAGGAAGCTAACACTGGAACTCAATTTACCTGTGTATCCCAAGGTGATGGTAACGTAGCTACAGTTGGTCAGCGACCCGGTGGAGAACCAATCCCTGTAATTATTTGGACTTCAGCATCTTTAAAATACTTTGGTGAGAAATCTACTCCTCAAAGCCGTTGCCAAATCGTCACATCGAAATTAAATGCGTCCGTCGCTGAAAGTGGGGGTAGCCTCAAAGATGTTGTATTGATGAACGGTCGAGTCGGAGAGAAAACCGTCATTTGCGTAGTTTCTATCATTGATACTGGTTGTAATGGGACTAATACTCTCTTCACCTTAAACCCAAAAAACGCCAAGCGGTCTGAAGAAATTCTTGCCCAAATGATGCAACTCAGTCGTGAGGGTTCTAGCGCTGGTGTAATTCGGGAAACAAAAGGTCGTGTGCAAGTTAGATTGAACGATTTGCTCACCAAGAAAGCTAATCGCTCACTGCGGCAAACTACCAAAAAACCTGCTGTTGAAAATAACTCTGGTGGTTTGTAATTACTTTTAAAATTTACGAGGTTTTATGAAACATCAATTGAAGACAGCAATTTTAGTTACTACCTTAGCCATATCCAGCATTGTTGCCTTGGGATCTTCAGTTCAAGCCTTACCACCAGTAGATAATGGCAACAACAAAGTCAATAATAGCAACAGTAGTCCGGTGGCAGATGTAGACTCATCGGAGGAAGCCAACACTGGAACTCAATTTACCTGTGTATCCCAAGGTGATGGTAACGTGGCTACAGTGGGTCAGCGACCTGGTGGAGAGCCAATCCCTGTAATTATCTGGACTTCAGCATCTTCAAAATACTTTGGTGAGAAATTTACTCCTCAAAGTCGTTGCCAAATCGTCACACCGAAATTAAATGCGGCCGTAGCTGAAAGTGGGGGTAGCCTCAAAGATGTTGTATTGATGAACGGTCGAGTTAATAACAACACTGTCATTTGCGTAGTTTCTGCAAATGATACTGGTTGTAATGGACGCAATACTCTGTTTACCCTCAAACCCGAAAATGCCAAGAAAGCAGACCAAATTCTTGCCCAAATCATCCAAATCAGTCGTAAAGGTTCTAGCGCTGGTGTAATTCGGGAAACACAAGGTCGTGTAAAGGTTAGATTGAGCGATTTACTCACAAACAATGTCAATCGCTCACTTCGGCAAACTACAAGAAAACCTGCTGTTGAAAATAAATCTAGTGGCTTGTAATTATTAATTGAAGTTGCTATAAGTGGGTTGATGTTAAAAATTGTCATAACGACAAGGGCAATTTTGAACGCCAACCTGCTTACGTCTCCTGCCAGAGATACAGAAATTAAACCGAATTCCTGTCATTACCAGAATTTACAAAAATAATTAAGCATATGAGTTTATATTTTACTAGGGTAAATTATCCAGTTTTGACTACGGCAATAGTGGCAGCTATTGTCATTTCTATCCCAACACCTGCTGCTGATCCTATCAGTCTTCAAAAGATTGCCCAAATTGCCAAAAACACCTCAGTCCAAATTAATGCAGAGGGTGATATTACTCCTGGAGGTTCAGGTGTAATTATTGCTAGACAAGGTAATACTTATACCGTACTTACAGCTAATCATGTGGTGTGTGATGTGTTAGACAGACCGGGAGAAATTGTTTGCGCTAAAGACATTACTTATTCTATTCGGACAAATACAGGGAAAGATTATGCTGTTAAAGATATCAAAGTGTTGCAGAAGGGTAGAAACGACCCAGATTTAGCTTTAGCTACTTTTGTGGCTACAGAAGATTATCCCATTGCTACTTTAGGCAATTCTGATGAGATGGTAGAGGGTACGGATATCTTTGTTGGTGGGTTTCCAGCCGTATTTGGTAAAGTTGGATCTGCCAGAGACTTTGCTTTTACCAAGGGAATAGTTGTTTCTCGGAATAATAGTCCTATTAATGGCTATGGTTTGATTTACGATGCCAGAACTGTAACTGGTAATAGTGGTGGTCCTGTGTTTGATATTATTGGTAGAGTTGTGGCAATTCATGGATTAGCTGATACATCAGCCAAGAATAAAACAGAAACAGGAGAAATCGTGACTCAGAAGACAGGATTTAATGCGGGGATTCCTGTTAATACTTTTTTAGCTATAAGTGAACCAAGTATTAAAAATACTCCGATTCAAAAAAATCAGAGTTCTACGAATGAACCTCCTGCTACTCGTTTAAGTAATCCTCAGTCAGCAAGAGACTTTTATGCTAGGGGTATTACTAAACTTGATCAATATAATTATCAAGAATCGGTGGAAGATTTTAATCAAGCAATCAAGCTTGACCCTAAATATTCAGAAGCTTACTTTAAACGGGGATATGTCTACACATGGTTAAGAAAATATTCAGAAGCTCTTGTAGATTTTAACCAAGTTATTGCTATTGATCCTAATTATTTGGATGGTTATCTTAATCGTGGCTGGACTCAGATTTCGTTACAAAATAATCAAGCAGCCCTTGAGGATTTTAATCGCGCTATGCGTCTTAATCCTAACTATGCTATTACTCATGCTCATCAAGGTATGGCTTATCTAAAGTTAGGAAACTATGAAGCGGCATTAGAATCTTCTAAACAAGCTATTCGTCTTGATCCTAACAATAGTTATGGGTATTCTATTCAGGCAAATATTTTTAATGCTTTAAAAGACTATCAATCAGCTATAAAAGTATCAAGTACAGCTATTTTGATTGATCCTGATAATTTCAGTGCCTACACAAATCGTGCCATAGCTCGCACTCTGACTAATGATTATCAAGGCGCTCTTGCAGATTATCAAAAATCTTCAGAAATATTTAATAGACGTTATGTTAAAAAATCTACTTCTCAAGTCGAGGAAAAGCCAAAACAAACTTCCCAGCTTACCACTGATGCCAATATAGAGTTAATTAAAAGCTGGGAATTAACAAATGTTTCCTGTACCTCTGGAGAAAAAATAGTGCAAATTATGATTGATGGTAAACAATATTGTGTCAATCCTCATCCTAGTTTAATTCAGAAAAATTATCAATACAATCGCGGTACAGGTAGGTTAGAATCTTGGAAATGAACTGTGTCCTATTCAATTATATTTTTCTAGAAGTGTCTCTACACCGGCATTATGATCTAAGAAGGAAAATAAATGTCTGTAGAGCAGTTTGCCATCTTTATCTAATATAAATTGTGCTGGTAATGGCGCTCCTAATGCCTGTCCAGTTCTATAAGTACGAAATGTATGGCAACTGGAATCACTCAATAATGGCATTTTTAAGCCCAAGTCTTGAACTATTATTTGACTTTGCTTTTTGTCGGTGCTAGTAATTAATAGAATTTCAATTCCCCGATTTTTAAACTGTTCATAATTTTCATTTAAGGCTTGAATATGGGGATAACAAAATGGGCAATATTGCTTTTCGGTAAAAATTCTGGTAAAGGCAATTATTACAGGTTGTTTACCTCGAAAATCAGATAGCTTAACAACAGTATTGTTAGTAATATCTGATAATTTAAAATCTGGTGTGCCTATACCCAATCTGAAATTATCTAACGCGGGTATAGGGAGAAAATTATGGAAAAATCGCTCGTTAAATAAGCCAGTAAAATCAGTTGAAGTCAACATAAGATATTCAAAATTAAAAGTTTAATTACCAAATTCCCAATTCTCTAAATATCAGCAAAGTAAATTTTAGACTTCACGGGATCAGGATTCATGGTTTTGTCCCCAGGTTGCCAATTAACAGGACAAACTTCATCGCTATGGGACTGAACGTGCTGAATTGCTTGTAATGTTCGCAGGGTTTCATCTACATTCCGACCAAAGGCTAGATTATTAATAGTGGAGTGTTGTAGAATGCCATCTTTATCTATGATAAATAAACCGCGTAAAGCAATACCAGCGGTGGGATCGAGAACGTTATAAGCGGCACTAATTTCTTTTTTGATGTCAGAAACTAGGGGATAATTTATGTCACCGACTCCACCAGATTTACGATCTGTTTGAATCCAAGCGAGGTGAGAAAATTCACTATCAACGGAAATACCCAAAATTTCTGTATTTAGTTGGCTAAATTCTGCGTAGCGATCGCTAAATGCTGTAACTTCAGTGGGACAAACAAAGGTAAAATTTAAGGGGTAGAACATCAGAACAACATATCTACCACGATAGTCAGACAATTTAATTGACTTAAACTCCTGATCTACTACGGTTGTTGCTGTAAAATCGGGAGCCTGCTGACCAATCCGGAGACATCCCTCTGTTTCATAGGTAAGTGTCATTAATCTAATTCTCCTTTAACTTTATATCATAGTTGGATTTATTTTTGAGCGCAGGCACATCGGTTAGATTGAAACTTTTAGAGTCTTGAAAAACTCATGTTTCCGGCTCAATTAGGGGCTTTTTAACTCAATATCCTCAGCAGCCGATTATATCACGAAGGAATATATCAGCAAATCGGCTTTTGGTGATATGCGCTCCTATCATTTATGTGGAAGCGCATCTGGAGATGATTTTGTAGTGAGGGCTGAAGCCCTCAAATGAGGAATAAATTCCCCACTACAAACTTTTAATTATTCAAGCCGTTCTACTTAGTTATTAACATACTTACCAATCACCTGAGCAAAATCTGGTACTGCCTCTTGCACGTGTTTTTCTGCGGAATTACGGAATTTTTCGTAAGTTCCTCGCACAAGTTGGCGTTTGGTATTTTTAACCCTGGCATCAGTTACACCTAGCAGCGCATTTGCGGTCTGATTACTATTGGCTGTGAGGTATTCCACCGGTTCACCCTGTTGCACTCCTTCACTCCAAATGGGATCAATTGCAGTTAAGCAAACTGGTAGGAGGGACTCAACCACATTGGTGATATAACCCGGTTGAATTCCCTTGAGTGCAGCAAAGGCGGCTTTCATGGCCATACCGCTTATGCCTGATTTAGATGCCAGTTGTGCGTCTATCATGGTGCAGCAGTCTTGGACAATCAAGTCCTTATGACCAGAATTCATTAATTCTTCATTCAGTCCCATTTTAATACTCCTAAGTATCAAATTGCTTGATTTATTATCATATAAGTAGTTGAATAAAATTAAATTCATTCATGGAATCAGGGAACAGGGAAAAGTATAGCATTCGGAGAATTTTGATGTTGATTGCACCCCATTATTCCCAAGATGCTTCAGCGTAGCTTGTCCTAGACATCATTCAGACTTAGTCTGTTGCTAAGGTTATGTGTCATATTCAGATCACGGGAACATAAAAACTGAAGATATCATTAATTCCCCTGTTGAACTTATCCCCTTGGGAAGTTATTATGTATGGGAGTAAGGTGCTTCTTGGCAGTCAGTAACTCAGCCCTAAAGGGACTGAGCTTGTAAGAAATTGCAAGCTGTACTGACCAGTCTAAGTCTTAACTGACTACGTTTTTTGAGTCACGACACCCTGGAATGCGTAGCTAGTTCCCTGCTCTGTCGCTTGTGATTAAACAGTTTCAAGGTCACTGAAACAGTGTTGCAAGCCTAACAAGCTCTTAAAACATTGACGTTCGCGCAAGCGTGCCGGAGGCATTCAGCTAACATTACCCCAGAAATGGGAGGCTCTTCGGAGCAAAACATTATGCGTACAGAGTTGGGAAATTTGAATCGGTAATTGTCCCGTTGAAAGTACATCACAAAAGTACCCCGAATTTCTCAACTCCAAGGCGGTAATGAAAAAATATTCACAGCGGTTAAAACCGCCCGTGTCGTTTCCCTCTCAGGGCTAAAGCCGCTGAGTTTCACGCTTACCGGGTATTCTTATGACAAAATAGCCTAAAAGATCAAAAATAATTGAGAAGACACAAATTTCAGGAGTTAATCAGTTTTACCTTGAGTATTATTATTTCCCTTCCCTAAGTAGATGATACTGTGGGATATTAACTTCATTATTGAGCAATACCTTCGCCAAATTGAAAAAAGCCTTGATTCGTAGGTTGGTTTGTTGCTTAACCCAACAAAGCAAAAATGGCGCAGGTATTATGAAGATAACCCCTGAATTCTTTGTTGATAAAATTTCTATTCAAGTTTAACTGATCAGAATCAACCATAACAGTATGTCTTACGTATCTCTCCTAAAAAACATACCAGAAATATTGAGCCAACCAACGGGAATAGCCGCTATAGCTTCCCTTGGTATCCACGGCGCTATTGCCTTAATTGTGCCATTAATGCCAGTTAACTCTAGTCAATCTTCTAAAACTGACTCACCCAAAGCAGTGGGATTGATGGAACTGAGTACCGCTGATCAAAGCCGATTACCACAACCCCCTAGTACATCCCCGATAGCTTTACAGCAACCCCAATTACCGCTACAGCAACAATTACCAGGTGCTAATTTAAGCAGTCCATTAACCAACTATCCCGCTTTACAACCGGAATTATCTAGTCAGTCGGTATTACCAGCTATTCCGAGTTCGCCAACTAACTTGAACCTTTCTTATCTGCCTAGCAAGCAATCTATTGAAAGATTGACTCGCAATGATTTACAGATAGCAATGTCTAGATTACCAAGAAGTACATATACTCCCTCGACTTCCTCGACTTCTCCTTTTGTCAATAATCTAGATCAGAGAATGAAAGAAACCGGATCTCTCGGTATTAATCGGTTACCAGAACTGCGACAAAGTCATGAAATACCTGGAGAACCACTGAATAATCCGTCTGCTGAAGCTATTGATATTGGCAGTACAACAACAGCAGGTATTTCACCACCACAAACAGTGGCATCAGGAAATAATGCTGTTAAGATTCCTCAAGGTGGGGAAAAATTAGCTTTAACAGATAATTCTAGGGGACAATCGCCAGAAATCATCACAAATGAATCTGAATCAAAAGGTAAAAAAACTGAACAATTACTGGCTAAACTGAACTCCTACAATACTCTTAGACAAAATATTCGTCAAGAATATCCCAATGTTAAAGAGAAAGGGGTAATTCGTGAAACCATCTCTACAGATACACCGGAGATGGAAGGGACAGTTGTGGGTAGATTAGTTGTAGATCCAGATGGTAAGGTTTTAGATATTAAATTCCAAGCAGGAACAGAATCGCCTAAGTTACAATCTAAGGCTAGGGAATTTTTCAGCGCTAATCCACCTCAAGCTGATAAGCAGTTAATTAGCTCTTATCCTTTCCAACTTAAGTTCCAAAATAATCCCAATTCTGCGGGAGTAAGTTCTAAGACT